>JAEEWW010000035.1 GCA_016287815.1 Treponema sp.
GCCTTCGGTTTGCGCTTTAATTTGTGAGCATCCTTGTGAAAACCGCTGTAAGCGAACAATGATTGACGCACCTGTTAATATCCGCGGATTAAAGCGTGTTGCAATCGACAACGCTGGAAATGTTCCTGTTCCAAAATGCGAACCTGCGACCGGTAAAACTGTTGCTGTTGTTGGCGGAGGTCCGGGCGGACTTTCAGCGGCCTATTACCTTGCACTTATGGGACACAAGGTTACGGTTTTTGAACAGCGTAAAAAACTTGGCGGCATGTTACGATACGGTATTCCTAACTACAGATTGCCGCGCGAAAAGCTTGACAGTGATATAAATGCAATTCTTTCTACCGGTATTGAGGTAAAACTTGATACAAGCGTAAACTCTGATTCACTTATTAAAGAAGTTGCTTCTAAATATGATGCCGTTTACATTGCAATCGGTGCACATACAGATAAAAAACTTGGCCTTGAAAATGAAGAAAAGGCAAAGGGTGTTATGTCTGCCGTTGAAATGCTGCGTAAAATCGGCGACGGCGACCTGCCTGACTTTAAAGGCAAAAAGATTGTAGTTGTCGGCGGCGGAAACGTTGCAATGGACGTTGCCCGCTCTTCTGTTCGTCTTGGTGCTAAAAAAGTTAGCATCGTTTACAGAAGGCGCAAAGCTGATATGACTGCCTTAAAAGAGGAAGTTGAAGGAGCAGAGGCAGAAGGCTGCGAAGTAGTTGAACTTATGTCTCCTGTAAGAATTGAGATGGACAAAGACAACAATACAACAGGTCTTGTAGTTCAGCCGCAGATGATTGGAAAAGTTGACCGCGGTCATCGCCCGTCCCCTGTAAATGCAAATCTTAAAGAAAAGACAATCAAATGTGATATGATTGTTGTTTCTATCGGTCAGGGAATTGTTTCAAAGCCGTTTGAACAATACGGAATTACCGTAAAACGCGGAGCCATTGACGCTCTTGATTCTGCGGCAATTCAAGACTTCCCTGGAATTTTTGCAGGCGGAGACTGTGTAACAGGTCCTGCAACCGTAATCCGCGCAATTGCAGCCGGAAAAGTAGCCGCAGCAAATATTGATGAATACTTAGGTTTCCATCATGTAATCAAAAATGATGTTGAAATTCCGTTCCCAAGATATTCTGACAAGACTCCTTGCGGAAGAGTTGAACTTGCATTCCGCGAAGCCGGAGAACGCAAGAAGGACTTTAAGCCTATAGAACTTTCTATGACTAAAGAAGAATCCTGTCAGGAAGCCGGAAGGTGCTTGCGTTGTGATCACTTTGGCTATGGTTCATTCAGGGGAGGAAGAAAAGACCGATGGTAACTTTAAGTATTAACAATAAAACAGTTTCTGTTCCTGAAGGAACTACGATTCTGGAGGCAGCACAGAAAGCAAAAATAAACATACCTACTTTGTGCTTCTTGAAAAACATAAATGAAATTGCTGCCTGCCGTGTATGCGTTGTAGAAGTTGAAGGCATGGACCGCTGCGTTACAGCCTGTAACAGTCCGGTTCAGCAGGGAATGAAAATCTTTACGCACAGCCGTAAAGCACGCCTTGTACGCGAAACAAATTTAAAGCTTATTCTTTCTGAACACAATTACAATTGTGCTACCTGTGTTCGCCATGGAAACTGTTCTTTGCAGCAGATGGCTCAGGATTTGAACATTGTAGATGTTCCATACAAGAATCAGCCTGAAATCACAGAAGTAAACAAGAAGTTCCCTCTTATACGCGATACAACAAAGTGTATTAAATGTATGAGATGTGTTCAGGTTTGCGATAAGATTCAGACTCTGAATATCTGGGACGTAGTAAACACAGGTTCAAGAACAACCGTAAACGTAAATCACGACAAGAAGATTGAAAATTCTGACTGTTCTTTGTGCGGTCAGTGTATTGTAAACTGTCCTGTAGGTGCATTGCGCGAACGCGACGATGTAGACACAGTTCTTGAAGCAGTTGAAAATCCTGATTTGATTACAATCGTTCAGATTGCTCCGGCTGTCCGTTCAGGCTGGGGCGAAGCCTTTAACATTAAGGCAAAAGATGCAACGGAAAAACGCCTTGTCGGCTGTTTAAGAAAAATCGGTTTTGACTACATCTTTGATACAAACTTTTCTGCAGACTTAACAATTATGGAGGAAGGAACAGAATTCCTTAAGCGCCTGCCAGAAATTAAAAAGACAAAGAAACCGATGTTTACATCATGCTGTCCTGGCTGGGTAAGTTTTATGAAAACCCAGTACCCGGAATATCTTTCATGCCTTTCTACTGCAAAATCACCGCAGCAGATGTTTGGAGCGATTGCAAAATCCTACTATGCAAAGATTTTGAATGTAGACCCAAGCAAGATATTTGTAGTTTCATTTATGCCTTGTCTTTCTAAAAAGCGTGAAATTACGCTTGAAGGAATGGATTCCTGTAAAACAGGAAAAGATGTTGATGTTGTTCTTACAACCCGCGAAGTTGACAGACTTCTTAAAGCATTCTACATCAAGCCTGAAATGGAAAAGGATTCTGACTTTGACCAGCCGCTTGGCGAACATTCCGGTGCTGCCGTTATCTTTGGTGCAACCGGCGGTGTAATGGAAGCAGCTTTAAGAACTGCATATAAGCTTGTTGTCGGCAAAAATCCTGATCCTGATGCATTCATGTTCACACGCGGACTTGACGGCATAAAAGAAGCAGAACTTGATTTGAAAGGCACCAAGGTAAAGATTGCGATTGCAAGCAGCCTTGGCAACGCACGCACGATTATGGAAAGCGTAAAGCAGGGAACATGCGATTATGACTTTGTTGAAATAATGGCTTGCCCTGGCGGCTGTATAAACGGCGGCGGTCAGCCAATCCATGACGGTCATGCTGATTTATTGACAAGAACAGATTATCTTTATGAGCTTGATAAAAAAAGCAAAATCCGCTTTTCTCACGAAAACCCGGAAATTATCAAATGCTATAAGGATTTCCTGAAAGAACCTTTGTCGCATAAATCGCACGAATTACTTCATGTAGAGCACAAAGCTCCTGCAAAGGAATAAGAAGCATAGCATAAAGCATTATTAAAACGGGGATGTCTAATAAGTTTTAGACATCCCCGTTTTATATAGAAATTACCAGTAAAAAGGTTCTGAGCTTTCCGGAACTGCTTTTATTTCTTTTAGTTCATCCGGAATGAATGTATTGTTTTGAGAAAAAGAATGAAGATAAAGAGTTTCCAATATAGACTGCCAGTTCTTTTCTGAAATTAACACGGCGTTTTCTTCAGACTCATCAAATTCGTCTTTTTTTATACCTTCAATATAGATAGGCTCTTTGATATTCTGAGTTTTTTTTACCAGCATGGCAAGATTTAATGCGGCTTCGTCTATTTTTACTCTTTTCATATTCAACAATACCTCTTCTCTTTTAGTATCGGAAATAATAAAGAATAATTTAGCCCGAATGTAACAGATTCTATTTTACCGTATAGTTTATTGAAAGTTCTTCCAGTCCGCATATAACTTTCAGCTGATGCTCTCCCTGCTCAACCGGAAGTTTAAAAGAAAAAGGCCTGCCAAATTCTGCAAATTCTGAAGAATCATAATAAACCAAAAGCCGGTCTGATTTTCCACCGGTAACTTCCACTGGAATTGCCTGACGCTCAGAACTGAAGCTGCTTGCGAAGAACAAGGCATTTTCTTTTGGCGTAATGATTTTTAACGGAGAATCAGAATATTCTATTACGGAGTTAAGGGTATTTCCTGCTTCTTCGCCCTTAAATTCCTTAAGCCAAAGCTGATAATCAGCAGGATAAACAGTTTTTATTTCTCCTTCGCTTAAAACATGCCATGTACATTCCGGAACAGGCTCTTCATTTTTTACATATTCATAAACATAGGATTTGCATTCCTTGCCTGCTTTCATTCCAGAAACAGCACAGATTCTTTCCTTGTGCCAGTTTTCAGGTTCCGGAAAGGCAAAATCCGTATAGTCTGAATGCCTGTAATTTTCAAGTTCAAGATTGTCTAAAACGTTTTTTGCAACCCAGGCTGGTAATGAAGATCCTGTTTTTCCAATTACGGTACTGCCGGAAAAGTTACCCATCCATACACCGATTGTATAATGCTTTGTAGCACCAAGAGCAATAATATCCTGATACTGATTTGAAGTTCCTGTCTTAAATATCGAAGGATATTCTGTCTGAAACGTCTGTGAATAACCGAATCCAAGTGAGCGCGATGCTTTATCCGAAAGAATCGAACAAATAAGGCGTGCCGTATCAGTGGAAAAAATCTGTCTGCTGTTTTGTATTTTTGTATGTTCAAACTTAAGGGGCTTAAGCGGAAGATAAATTCCATCCCGCACAAAAACACTGAACGCTGGAACTAATTCATATAAAGAAACTTCGCCTGCACCAAGCGAAAGCCCTAAATCTGCGCGAAGACCTGAATTATTATTTTTTAGGGAATTAAAACCAAGTTCATACAATTTATCAAGATAAGTCTGTACCCCAAGTTTATTTAGAAGCGAAACCGCCGGAATATTAAGGCTTGAAGCAAGGGCAACCCTAAGTCTTACAGGACCGTTAAAACGGTTGTTAAAATTTTCCGGAATATATAGTTTTTCATTTCCAAATTCAGAAGGTACATCTGCAAGAACACTGGCAGGCGCTGCAAGTCCATTTTCGATGGCCAGTGCATATAAAAAGGGTTTCATGGAACTTCCCGGCTGATTTGTAACAAGAACTCCGTCAAGCTGACCGGAATTACGGGAATCAAAGAAATTGCCGTTACCAATCCAAGCAAGGACAGAACCGTCTGAATTATCCAGCAAAAGTAAAGATGCATTGGCAATTCTTGAACGGCTTGCCGTCTGCATGGCATTACGCAAAAAGGCATTTGCCATTTCATAAACGGAAATATCAGCGGTAGTGTGGATTTCCGTACAGAAACTTTCCGGAGTCAATTGTGAAAAAGGGGCGCGCAACTGTGCTTTTAAGAAATTTACAAAATGCGGCATCCTGTATGGATAAGAAAAAAGTCCTGCGCCAGTAACGTCAGAGGTCGGAAAACCTGCGGAAGATGCCGCTTCAAACACTTCGTCTGAAAAATTCTTAAAGCGGTCAGGATGTTCTACCGGATTGTAATAGGACGGATTTCTTGGAATTACAGAAAGGACTTTTATCTGACCTTCAGTCAGTTCATCAAGTTCCAGTCCAAAATATGTGCGCGCCCCGGAAGTAACGCCCCAGACATTATTTCCAAAATATATTGAATTAAGATACAGCTCAAGAATCTGTTTTTTAGAAAGCTTGGCTTCTATACGATACGCAGAAATAATATTACTCATTTTTCGCTTAAGCGAAATAGAATTATCCTGCTGAATCGTCTTTGCAAGCTGCATCGTTATTGTTGAAGCTCCCCGGACAATTCGCTTTGCACGGATACTTTGTACAATTGAATTTGCTGCAGCAATATAATCAACTCCGTGATGAAAATAAAAACGCTTGTCTTCCTGCTGAATAAAATTCCTGATTATTTTTTCCGGGATTTTAGAATATGGCGTAAACTCCCTGCGGCCACCACCGGATAACGGAGTAACCTGAATAAGTTTATCATTTCTGTCATAAATTCGTATGCTGTATTCCTTTGCTAAAAAATCGGAAAGTTCAGGAAACGGAATAATTCTTAAACAGAGAAAAAAGAAAAGAGAAAAAAGTACAATGCACGAAACAGCTGTCAGAATAAATTTTACAGGGCGGAATTGCATAAAGACAAGTTTTTTTGATGCCGTTTTCAGCCATTCCGTCTGTAAAATTTTATTTTTAAAAATCAACTTATCTTTCATCATTCAATAATAAAAAGATAACCGTCCGTCCTGCCGAATACTTCATTTTCGTACATACATTCCCCCTGAACAGGAGGAGTCGGATAAACACCGCTGCGCACAGCTCTGAACGTAAATTCAAAGCTATGGCGGCCGCTGCCCATTCTATCCCAGAAATACTGAATTTCATTATCAGTAATATTCTTATGGCTTATACGGCTTCGGGCAGGATAATACCACGGCTGCCCGTCTTCGGAAGTTTTACCCTGTGCTGCAGAACCCGAGGTTACAAAGGTAGAATCCAGTATTTCAGCACCAGACGGAATTGGAGTACGAACAGCAACATATTCATGATTTCTTGTACTTTCTACGTAAACTTTAGCCTTATACAGTTTACCGCTTACAAGTTTTACATCAGAAGTTTCTTTTGCTGTGTTTATAAGTTCTCCTGTTTCAAAATCTGTAATTTCATACGTCAAACCGAGCCCTTCATTCCGAGCAGCAATGCTTTCGTCAGGCAGGGCATATTTCATTTCCACTGTATAGAAAAGATATCCTTTTCCGTCTTTTGAAAATTCTACAGGAAGAGATTTATCACGCGGAAGTGATGAAATAAATTCATCTTCAAAAGGCAATGTAAGGGTTTTAGGCTTTGCCGCAACTCCTTCAAATTTTCCGCTGAGCAATTCTTTTCCTGCAAGTTTTGCCTCTGCCGTGTAATCAGTTGAATCAAGATTTCGGTTTTTAATATAAGCATAAATTGATTCAAGAACTGATGAAGTTGTAATTGTATTCTGCCATCTTCCGTGAGACTGCATCAAAAGCAGACTGTTTATAAGCCGGTCTACCATCTGATCATCAGGATTTACAGTAACAAGTGCGCTTAAGATAGCAGCATATTCAACAGTTTCTGAATTATACCAGAACCAGTATCCGCTTTTAGCTTTTTTAGAAATCGTTACGGTTTTCTGTACCGGCTGAAGATAGCTTCTGATTTTTTTAACGATAGATTTTGCCTTTTCCATATTGCTGCTTTCTGAGGAATTTGCATAGGAAAGAGCAAGATAAGAAGCTGCATCAAGCGGAAGTTCGTCAATACGCTCAAACATTTTATCCCTTACAGTATCCATATTTCTGTTTTTCAGAAGAGTGAAAACATAACATGTAAAGGCCATCTCATAGTCATAAATATTTGAATTATGCAAAGAAGCATCTTTTTGAATTTCCTGCAAAAGTTTCTGCGTCTCTGCCTTCAAATATTCCAGAAGAGAATCAATGTTTATCGGTATATCATCTTTGGTATATCCTTTCTGCAATGCAAGAGCGTAAATATAGGCAATACGCAGACTTACAAAGCGGTTAGAATATTCTGAATCAGGCCAGTAACCAAATCCACCGTCAGCATGCTGATAGTCGCCCCATTTTTGGGTAAATGCTTTTACGCATGTTTTTATATCAGAAACTTTTGAATCCAAGCCGAACACATCGATATAGTCTTCAAAAATTATAAGAGGCAGAATGCGTGAACTTTGCTGTTCAAGACAGCCGTAAGGGTAATCAAAAAGATAGTTTACAGAGCCTCCCAAAGGCCCAAGTCTTGTTGCGTCCAGAACAACTTTAAGGTCTCCCCTGCCTTCTTTTGCAAAGCCCGGTATAATTACAGATTCTTTTTCAGAATCTTTTTTATCGCCGGAAACAGTCCCCGTCATGGAAACAGTTTCATAAACAAATGTTTTTTCTATACGGATTGGCGAAACAAGTTTTTCATTCAGAGCATCGGACTTTATTGTATAAACAAGATTTACCGTTCCTTCAGTTTGGGCGGCAACATCAAAATAAACTACAACCGATTGTCCGGATGCGACAGAAACCGCATGAGTGGCCGCGCCGTCAACTACAGCCTTTCCGGGAACTGTATGACGGCCTTCAAGTTTATCCTGCTCTGTGTCTTCCGTTGGGCTAAGAACTGCCAGAGATACATCTATTTTTTCTGTTCGGGCACCAAGGTTAGATATTAAAACGCCGCATTCAGCTGTATCGCGCTCACGCAGACGGCGCGGCTGAACCTGCTGAATGTTTACAGGATTCTGAACTTTTACTTCATTTTCCTTTAAGGCAAAAACATCGTCTTTTACGCCAAATGCCGTAATTCTGTAAGTTGTAAGGCTGTCAGGCATTGTAAAACTTACACTTGCTTCACCTTTTTCGTCTGTCACAAGAACAGGCTCAAAAAATGCCGTCGGCCTGAAATCTTTGCGTTCGTCTTCTTTTTCATCTTCTGAAGCATCACCGCCTGCAAGATTTTTTACGCTGTAAGTAACAGGATCCATTAACAGCGCACGCGAATCGCCGCCATAAACCCGCAGAGGGAAATTATACCTGTCATAGAAAAAATCAATCGGATTAGGAACATGATAATTTATGAGATCCAAAACTCCGCGGTCAACAGCCATAGCCGTAAGTTCTGCTCCAGATAAAGGCTTACCGCCTTTTGTTGCCTTAAATTTTATTACGGCTGTTTCGCCAGGTCTGTAGCTCGGCTTATCACATTCAATTTCAACACTAAACGAACGCACATACGGATTTACCATAACCGGAGTTACACCGTAGTAGCCTTTAGGTTTATCTATATCAACTTCTCCATAATTATATTCAGGCTTACCGTGCCGCTGAGAATACGAAGAAACAGAAACGTAAACAACCGGGACAAAGTTTCCGGCAACCGGAACTTCTATAACCTCTGCTCCATTTTCAAAATGACGGACTTCTTCCGTAAAAATTCCTTCGCGTTCAACGGTAATAAGGTAATCACCGGAAGGCAGCGGACTTTCCAAAAGGATTTGTGCTGTTTCGCCAGGATTGTAAACATTTTTATCCGGAGTAAGTTTTATTGAATTTGAATTATACTGGTCAAACCAGGAAGAGGAACTTCCTGTTACATAAAATTCAGACTTAACGGCAACAGCATTATTTTTACTGTCTTTTCCTGTTACTGTAAGAGTATACCATCCTGAAACTTTCGGCACAAAAGAAATTGTTCCAGAACTTTCAGCCTTAACTTCACCTTTTAGATCTTCTATATTTTGTTTCTGATAGCGTTCATAAATGGTATCGTCAACACTCTGCTCGTGAACCATAGTCCACTCTTCATGTGAAAGTTTATATTCTATCCCGGAAACCTTTGACATCACTTCCTGTGTTTCCAAAACACTTCCGTCAGGTTTTACAAGTATGTAAGGAATTTCAACTGTCTGGCCGGATTTTGCAAAACCTCTGATATTTTTTGCCTTTGCAAGTCCAATGTAAAACAGAGCCGGATGAACAAAAATGTCATTGGAAGAAGCAATTCTCTGGTTTGAAACATCCGTAACAGCAGATTCTATATGATAAATATACGGCTTTCCGTCGGTAATCTTTTCGGAACTGCACGAAAGGTTTGCTTTTCCTTCCATATCAAGAGTACCTTTTTCACTCTTGTAATAATCTTTGCGCGGATATTCGCTTGTTGCAAAAGTGTAACCTTTTGCCCGCGGGTCTGAACTTTTGAACGTTGTTTCAGACTTAAACCATGAAGTTTCATGGGATACACCGCTTAGCGTACCGCCTGCAAGATAAGAAGCAGAAAGCGTTGCAGAAAGTTTATCTCCGCCATAATAGGTAATTTCAGGAACTTTTATTGAAGATTCAAATTTTACGCGTTCAAAATCAGCTACTGCAAACTGGATTTTTGCAGTTGAATATCTGTCCTGAGTTGAACCTTCGCGAATATATTCAAGATTATAATACCCGCGTTTCAAGTCTTCCGGGAGTTTGAATGAACCGTAAAAACCGCCGCTTTCAGAAAGTTCTCCTTCAATAGGTTCTATAATATCCGGAGAATTCCACCATGCACCGTTAGACTTTATAGTGTACTTTCCTTTGCGTGGACTGAAAAATCCCATCAACTGGTCACGGTCTATTCCTCGGAAAGTTACAATTTCACCAGGCTTGTATATGCCGCGGTCAACAAACATGAATGTACGCTGCTGACTTTTGCGGGCTTCGCTCAAATAGCCTGTACTTACGCCTTCCCTCCAGGAATTATGTGAAGACGGAGCAAATACAGCCTTGTCATCGCCTTTTACAACATAAACAAAGGCTTCATCTTCCTTCTGAATTTTTTCAACCTGCTCTTCGGTGTAATCAATTACACAAAGCCCGTCTTTATCTGTTTTTCCTTTGGCGTAAAGCTTATCATAAGTTGATTCATCACCATAAACGAAAATTTTCTTATATACAGGCTTACCGTTCCAGTCGGAATAATCATTCAAATCATGAACAATCATAACTTCCGCCCCTTCTACTGGCTTTCCGGTAGAAAGACTTCTTACCATTACAACAGCCTTATTTATGGAAAGACGGGCTGTAATTCCTAAATCAGTTACCTGAACAACGCCTTCCATGCCGGATTCTGTTTCTTCGTATTTTCCCTGCCAGCGATTGTAAAAATCATATTTTGCAGAGCTTTTAAAGTGAACAAATCCATACCCATTCGTCAAAAAAGGTTCCAGATCAAGTTCTTCAAAATTTCTTAGATTTGTTTTTTCTGTTGTAACTACAGTTGTAACATCTTCTGTTTCATTAAAGTGATATTCACCAGTTCCTGAAGGTCTGTCAGTTTTTCCAAGCGTATATAAAAGAGAAGTTAAATTCTGGTGTTCAAAAAGCATCTTATGCGGGAACTGAGCTTCAAGCATTGTAGTTCCGTGATTCTGATACTTTACATAAGCTTTTTCTTCGGGGGTTTTAAACTCGTATTTTTGCTTTGTAAGAGCAATATTCTGTCCATACTTATCTTTTATCTTATCGTTGAAAGTTATTGCATAGGACTGATTATATTTCAGCGGAAGATTACATAAAGTTACATTCTGGCCGCGAACGATTATATTATCTTCTGTCAGTTTATAGTCAAAACTAAGTGAAAGATTATCTATAAGAGACTGTTTATCCGGTATCTGGGTAAAGCGAATTTGAAGCGGCCAGGCATTTTTTGTACCTGAATAACCTGTCATCTCATCTATTCTGGAAATTTTAAATGTCTTGAGCGTGTAATACTGTTTTTTATTTCTGTCATTTTTTAATGAAAGCGCAAAACGAATAACTTCATCTGCATTGCCAAAGTCCAATTTTTTTTCAGCCACGCCGGACGCTGAAGCATTTGAAGCTGTAGAAACCGCAACCACAGCATTATGAGGAACTTCGTCCGTGATCTCTACAAGATAAGTATTTGACCTGCCGCTTTGTTCATCATAGTCAGCATGGCTTGACCACATCTTAAAAATATCTTCATAAACACTTTTTACTTCAAACCGGACGGCAGCGCCGTTAACTGCAACTTTCAGATTCTGTTTTACAGCGTCTAAGGTGGTTCTGTAATTTGTGCGGATTACAAAACGATTTTCATACGGAGGAAGCGCCCCTGTAGAATAATTATAGGCACACAGACTTTCTTTTATATAGCCGCCCCAAAGATTAGTAAGCAGCAAATCTTCAGCAACGGTCTTAAATTCTGTTTTTCCTGTAAGAACTTTTCCGCCTGAAGATTTTAAATCAGATTTTATTTTTATTGTGTAACTTACAGTTGGATCAGGCGGGACATCGGCTTCAAAGCTTAAATGCTTAGTTCCATACCAGCGGAAAGTTCCGGGTAAAGCCGGCTCAATTGACATTATATCTGAAGTTTTTTCAGGCTGGCTCAAAGCCTTTAATGAGTGTACAGGACGCGAAAATATTACATAAAAAGCAGGATTGTTTTCTCCTGCAACAATTTTGTCCTGAGGTCCCCAGTCTTCGATAAAAAACTCTTTATTGCCGTCATCTTTTTCTTCAGCTTCATCTTTTGGATTATATTCGGCAAGAACAGCTTTTTTGGTCGTATATTTTGTGATGTATTCAGAAAGTTTGCGGATTCCAGGAATTACAGATTCAGATTTTTTATTATTGCCTGATGCGCCGGCAGCTCCCGCCACACCTGATGTTCCTGATGCGCCGCCAGAGGCTCTGCCAGAAGCCGCAGCCGCATTTTTACTTTTTTCAGAAAAGACTTCATCCGGATATTCGGGGGTAAAATCAAGGTCAAAAAAATCTTTCATTGAAGAATAAGAAAGAGTTTCAGAATTCGATGCATCAAGCTTTATGATTTTTCTTTCTTTATATTCCGGCACAGAGTCTGAGACAGAAGCGGCTGCGGCCGTTTTTCCTTTACATGAAGAAAACAGCGTAACCGATAAAACCGTTAAAATACTTATTCCTGCAAAAAAAACTTTTTTCATGGCAAACCTCTAAACATCTAACTTTATAAACAACAAGTCTATTTATAGTAACATTTATTTGGAGTAAGGGGAAATGCTTTATTGAATAACTTATACATTATAGTTAATTCCTATAAACCCATATAAAAAAACAGTATATTTAAACCTATTGTATTAATAGGTTTAAAACAGTATTTTCTTTTCATCACATCTGATTGTCATGTCAGGCAATACCTGAACACTCAGTCAAATTTGAAAAGAGAGGTCTAAATGAAAAAAACTTTAAAAATTATTTTCACGCTGGCAATCATAGCTCTTTCAATTACCAGCTGTTCAAAAAAACAGGAAAAAACAACTGAAGCCCAGTCAAAGAAAATCTTAAGATTCGGTCAGGCAAATGCAGGAAGCGGATACGATATGCAGAGGTCAACTTCATCACTTTCAGCTTCTATTGCAGACGAAGTTACAGAAAGCCTTCTGCGCTTTGACGATGACAATATTGAAGAGCCGGTTCTTATAACCGATTTCCCAAAACTTTCAGAAGACGGCAAAATCTACACCTTTGAACTTAAAAAAGGAATTTACTTTACAAACGGTCAGGAACTTACCAGCGACGACGTAAAATTTACTTTTGAGCGCATGTTCAATCCAAAAACAGCCGCAAAAAGCAAAGCATACTTTACAATGATAAAAGGTGCAAAAGATGTTGTTTCAGGAAAGACAGAAGAACTTTCAGGCTTTAAAGTAATCGATCAGTATCATTTTTCAATTGAACTTGAATATGCTTATGCTCCGTTCGTAAAAAATCTTGGAACATCGTATGCAGATATTTTCCCGCGCAAAGCATGTGAAGAAGCAGGAACTTCATGGGGTGTCGGAACAAACCTTATCGGAACAGGTCCTTATAAAATTGCAGAAAATGATGACACAACAAAGGTTGTTCTTGTAAAGAATGAAAACTACCACGGCGGAAAAGTAAACCTTGATGAACTTCATGTATTCTTTTTTGACAGCGATCAGACAAAACTTATCGCTTTTGAAAACGGCGACATTGATTTCTGTGATTTGAATGCAAGTCTTCTTGAACAGTACAAGTCCAGCAATCCTGATCAGATTACAGCATACCATCCGCTTGGAACAACATTCATGTCTTTGAACCTCAAAAGCGAATACATCAATAATCTGAATGTAAGAAAAGCAATTTCCCTTGCAATAAATAGAGAAGAACTTGTAAAAACAGTATTAAACGGAGCCGGAATTCCTGCTACTTCATTCCTTAACAACAATATTCCCGGCCACGATACTTCTCTTCCTGTATACGAATACAATCCGGAAATAGCAAAGCAGCTTTTAAAAGAAGCAGGTTTTGCAAACGGAATTACAGTAAAAGCTGAAGTTCGCCAGCAGGAATCTGCAATATTCTCTGCGATTCAGGGTTACCTTGCAGAAGTTGGAATTAATCTTGCATTAACCGTAGTTGACAACGCAACCTGGACAAGTAACCGCACATCCGGCAAAACACCGGTTACAGGAATTACATGGAATGCGCTTTATCCTGACGGAGATTTCCAGATGTATAACTACTTCTATTCAACAAACTCAAATGCACAGGGAGTTTTCTTCAAGAATGCAGAATTTGACAAAGCCTTGGACAATGCACGCGTAAGCACAAATGAAGAAGAACGTGCTGCCCTTTACAAAAAGGCAGACAAGATTCTTTCTCTGGAACAGTATGCTTGTATTCCTCTGTATTATCCGCAAAGTCAGTTCATCGCAAAACCTTTTGTAAAGAACTTCAAAGTAGGAAACCTTATCTACCATTTCTGGAATGTTGACGCGGACCTTACTGTAAAATAACACAGAAAATTTTTACAAATACAAAATTGCAGCTATAAGAATTACCGCTTTCTTTTGCAAAAAAGGAGGCGGTATTTCGTATATAAGGAGTTTCCCTTGTTAAACTATATTTTAAAAAGAATTTTTCTTGCAGCAGGAATTCTTCTTTTTATATCATGCATGACTTTTTTTATTTTAAACATAATTCCAGGCGATCCGGTTGCTGCAATGCTTGGAGAATTTGCCGATGCAGAAAAAATTGCTCAGGTAAAAAAAGATATGGGACTTGATGCCCCCGTTACTGTGCAGTATTTTTCCTGGCTGTTTTCCTTGTTAAAAGGAGACTTCGGTACAAGTTATTTTCAAAAGAAGCCTGTTATTACGCTTATAAAAATCGCATTCAATTACACTGCAATCATAACTTTATGGACATATCTTATTGCACTTTCCATTGGAATTACAGTCGGAATGGTTTCAGCCCTTGCGCACGGCTCATGGCTCGACAGATTTTTAATGACGCTTTCTGTTTTTGGCATTTCAATGCCTTCATTCTGGGTTGCCATTCTGCTTCAGATTTATATCGGGCTTAAAGTAAAACTTCTGCCAATTTCAGGCGCTGCATCATCTTTAGGCTATATTCTTCCATGTCTTTCGCTCGGCACAAGATACGCCGCTTCAATTTCAAGAATTACAAGAACAAGCGTACTTGAAGTTATCGGGCAGGATTTTATAAAAACAGCCTATGCCAAGGGGCTTCACAAGACAAGAATAATAATGATTCATATTTTCAGGAATGCAATGATTCCAATAATTACCGTAAGCGGAACAGAAATAGGAAGCCTTTTAACCGGCTCAATGATTACTGAAAACGTATTCAATATTCCGGGCGTCGGAAAACTTTTGATTGACGCCATACACAGACGCGATATTCCGGTGGTTCAAGGCGGAGTAATTTACATGGCAACCGTTTGCGTCCTTATTTATTTTATAGTCGATATTTCATATGCAATCATAAATCCAAATATAAGACTTGCGACTTTGGGGGAAGAATGAAACGTAAAGGATATTATTTTGACGCATTGCAAATACTTCTAAAAAATATACCTGCAATGATTTCATTCGCTGTTATATTGATTTTTGCGCTGGCTGCTATTTTTGCGCCTCTGATTACAAGTTACGATCCAAATAAGCAGGTTCTTGCACAGCGTCTTTTACATCCGTCTGCAGCGCATATTTTCGGTACTGACGAATTCGGGAGGGACATTTTTACACGTTGTATTTTCGGCTGTAGAATTTCTTTAAGCGTAGGACTTGTTTCTCAGGCAATTTCCTGCGTAATAGGCTTTACCCTTGGAATCTGTGCAGGATTTTTTGGTAAGAAAACTGACGATATAATTTCATTTTTTATTCAGGCATTTTCAAGTTTTCCGTTTATCCTAATGGCAATGGCTTTAATGTATGCACTCGGCTCCGGAATCGTAAACCTTTATATTTCACTTGGAATTCTTTCCTGGGCGAACACCGCAAAACTTATCCGCGGAACGGCAATTCAATTTAAAAAGAAAGAGTATATAGATGCCTGTCGAATTGACGGCGGGAGTAACTTCAGAATCATTATGAAGCATCTTTTGCCAAACTGCATTCCAATGCTGATTGTTGCAGCAACTTTAGGAATTCCTGAAGCAATACTTTCTGAAGCAAGCCTGAGCTATTTAGGGCTTGGCGTACAAAGCCCTACTGCAAGCTGGGGTTCCATGATTGCAGGTTCACAGACTTTTATTAGAACTCACACTTATTACAGCCTTTTTCCAGGCATCTGCATAATAATTACAGTTATTGCATTTAATATGCTCGGCGACGGACTAAGGGATGCGCTTGATCCAAAACTCCGCTGATTTACCAGAGTAAAAGGTAAAAATAATTTTTAAGGAAGTAAAATGAACGGGAACAATGTTCTTACAATTAATAATCTTTGCGTCACTTTATTTACAGAAAAGCAGGAACTTCCTGCCGTAAGTCATGTAACGCTGCATGTGGAAGAAGGAAAAACACTTGGCATTGTAGGTGAAAGCGGATGCGGAAAAAGCATGCTTGCCTCTGCAATAATCGGATTAATTTCACATCCGGGAAAAATTACTGAAGGTCAGATTCTTTTTGAAGGAAAGGATTTAACAGAATTTTCCCAGAAGCAGCTTAGGGAAATCCGAGGGGCAAAAATTTCAATGATTTTTCAGGAACCGATGACAAGCCTTAATCCGCTTATGAAATGCGGCAAACAGATTACAGAATGCATTCTTGCACATCAAAAAATCACAAAAAAAGAAGCCGGCGCAAAAGCTCTTGAAATGATTAAATCCGTAGGTATTAAAAATGCGGAAAAAGTTTTTAATCAGGTTCCGTTCCAGCTTTCAGGCGGCATGCGCCAGCGAATCATGATTGCCATGGCTTTAATCTGCAAACCAAGGCTTCTTATTTGCGATGAGCCTACAACTGCACTTGACGTAACCGTTCAATCCCAGATTTTAAAACTTATACATCATTTGCAAAAGGAAACAGGAACCGCTGTAATTTTTATAAGCCACGACATGGGCGTTATTTCTGAAATGTCAGACAATGTTGCAGTAATGTACGCAGGTCATCTCATAGAATATGGCTCTGCCGATGAGATTTTTAAAAATCCGCAGCACCCGTACACAAAAGGTCTTCAGGCAGCAATTCCAAAACTTGAAGAAGATTCCGACAGACTTGAGACAATTGCCGGTAACGTTCCTATGCTGGACAGTATTCCGGCTGGCTGTGTATTCGCACCACGATGTGCTTTTGCAACTGCAAAATGCAGGGAAAACCGCCCCGCTCTTTCAAATTCAGCAGGAGGGCATAAAACCGAATATCAAAGAGAACATATAACAGCCTGTTTTTATCCGTTGAATAATAATTCTGCAGACAGGGAGAAATCAAAATGAGCGAAAAAATCCTTGAAGTAAAAAACCTAAAAAAACACTATAAAGTACGCAATGGATTTTTCGGCAAAAAAGAAATTATAAAAGCTGTTGACGGAATCAGTTTTTCACTTGAAAAAGGACAGACTCTCGCCATCGTTGGCGAAAGCGGCTGCGGAAAATCAACGGCCATGAAATCACTTTTAAGAATCATTGAACCAACCGAAGGTGAAATTCTGCTTCACGGAAAAGACATTGCAAAACTAAATCAGAACGAATTGAAGCAATCCAGAAAAGCAATAAAGATGATTTTTCAGGATCCGTACAGTGCGTTAAATCCCAGAATGACCGTTCAGAATATAATAGGAGAACCGCTGGACATTGCAAAAGCATACAAAACACAGGAAGAGCGCCGCCAAAGAATTCTTGAAACGATGAACCTTGTCGGTCTTGACAGCTCTTATGCTGAGCGGTATCCGCATGAGTTCTCAGGCGGCCAGCGGCAAAGAATCGGAATTGCACGCGCAATAATTCTAAAACCTGAAATAATTATCTGTGATGAACCGGTTTCTGCACTCGACGTTTCCGTTCAGGCAAAAATAATCAATCTGCTAAAAGATTTGCAGAAGCAGCTTGGTATTTCCTATATATTTATCTCCCATGATTTGAGCGTTGTAAAACACATTTCTGACAAAATCGAAGTTATGTATAAAGGCAAAATTGTGGAAGAAGGCACAAAAAACGAGATTTTTGCAAATCCTAAAAATGAATATACAAAACTTTTGCTTTCGAGCGTTCCAAAAATCGGCAAAGGTAAAAGGAAGGGAAAAGATGATAATTGATAAAAAACAGATTGAAAAAGATTTCAGAAAACTAGCCGCACCATTGTGCGATGCTACAGGACCAGCTGGTTTTGAAGAAGAAGTTACGGAGCTTATAAAATCACTTATCAAAGATTACAAGGTTGAAATTTCATCTGATGTACTTGGAAACCTGATCGTTCACAAAAACGGAAACGGCTCAAAAAAACAAAAGGTTTTAGTTTCTGCCCATGTTGATGAAATCGGTCTGATTATAAGGCACATTGATTCAAAAGGATTTTTATGGGTTGAAACCCTCGGCGGCTTTGCGCCTCAGCAGTTCTTCGGCAAGCGCGTTGTAATAAAAACTGAATCTGGCCACGTAAATGGAATAGTTCAGTCAATTCACCCGGGAAGACCAGATAAATGTACTTCCATGCCGGAATCTGTTCATGATTTTTTTATAGAAGTCGGAGCTGAAAATGCAGAAGAAGTAAGCGAAATGGGAATTGAAGCAGGAAATTCTGTTTCAATCTGCTATCCGGTAATTTCACTCGGCAAATACAGGATTGGCGGCAAAGCCATGGATGACAGGGCACTTGTATTCATTCTTCTTGAAACGCTCAAGCTTTTGGAAAACACAGATGAAACATTCCCGGATTTTTATGCGGTTTTTTCAACACAGGAAGAAATCGGTGCACGCGGAGCAATTATTGCGGCAACTAATATAAAGCCTGACTATGCACTTGCGCTGGACATGAGCCTTGCAACCGACATTCCGAAAGCAAGTGAAAGCATTTATGTAAATTCCCTTGGCAAAGGAACTTCAATAAAAGTAATGGATAAACTTTCTACAGCCGTAAACGGAATAATTTCTGACAGGAAAATTGTCAGCCAGATGAAGCAAATCTGCAAGAATCAAAATATTCCGTACCAGATTGAAGCCTATGCGGCAGGTGCAACCGACGCAAGTTTCATACAGACTTTAAACGGCGGTATAAAGGCAGGCGGAATAAATCTTCCGATGCGCTATGTTCATTCCTACGAAGTTGTAGATGTCCGCGATGTAGTAAGTTCTGTAGAACTTCTGTATCACTTTCTTACAAAGGCCGATTTATAAAAAAGCCGCGGGGTGCTGCTATCAAAGCACTGCTATAATAGCAAGCATCCCCCGCGGCGATTCGCCTGTTTATCTGATCTTATTATCTAATCTTAAAATCGCTAAAATTTTTTTATTCAGAAACGTCAGCAACTTCTCCGCCAGACATCTTCTTTTCAAGCCGGCTCATCAAAAGCGGACTTAAAATTCCGAAGATACAAAGGGCAATCAAAACCCAGCAAACCGGAGAAGAGAAGAAAATCGCAGGATTTCCGTTAGAAAGCAGCAATGAACGGCGCAAGCCTTTTTCACCTAATGGTCCAAGAATCAACGCAAGAACAATTGCCGCATTGTTAAGTTCAAATTTTCTTACAAGGTATCCGAGAATACCAAAAATCATCATTATAACAACATCTGCAAAAATCTTACGGATTGCAAATGAACCTACGATACACAAAACGATGATACATGGAATCAAAACAGCATCCGAAAGTTTTGCAATTCTTGCAAATCCCTTACAGCCTAAAAGACCGATTATAAGCATAAAGAACTGAACGAATACAAAGCCAGCAAAGAAGGTATATGTCATTGGTGCATACTTTGTAAACAAATCAGCACCCGGCTGCAAGCCCTGAATGATTAATCCGCCCATAAGGATTGCCGTTACAGATTCACCAGGAATTCCAAGCGTAAGCATAGGAATTAATGAACCGCCTGTTACAGCATTGTTTGCTGCTTCTGAGGCTGCAATTCCTTCAATTGAACCGTTACCGAATTCTTCCGGATGCTTTGAAAGCTGCTTATTTGTGTTGTAGCTCATAAAACATGCAATTGAAGCTCCGGCACCCGGCAAAATACCGATGATGTTTCCGATAATCCAGCCGCGGAAAATTGTAGGCATGATGCGCTTAACTTCTTTTCCGGTAAGAACCATTTTATCTTTAACTTTGGCTGCTTCCTGACGTTTTACGATTGCCTTTTCTGCAAGAATCAAAGCCTGAGACATAGAGAAAAGCCCGATCAAAGCGCAGGTAACGTTGATTCCTTCATACAAAGAATCCTGTCCGAACATAAAGCGCGGAACGCCGTTCATCGGATCCATTCCGATTGTAGAAATCAAAAGTCCAAGAGCTCCGGACATAAGGCCTTTCAGCATACTTTTTGTTGAAACACCGGCAATAATCGTAAGTCCGAAAATTGAAAGCCAGAAATATTCAGGCTGTTTGAACTGCATTGCAAGCTGTGCAAGAATCGGCGCAAAAAAGTAAAGGGAAATACAGCTTAAAAGTCCACCGCAGAAAGAAGCAAAACATGAAGTTGCAAGAGCTTTTCCAGGCTTTCCCTGTTTTGTTAAGGCATAACCGTCAATTGCAGTTGCGGCGGAGGCCGGAGTTCCCGGCGTATGAATCAAAATTGCAGAAATTGAACCACCGAAAATTGCTCCACAGTAAATACCGCCTAATACGATAAGTCCTGTAGAAGCATCCATAGAAAATGTCATAGGCAAAAGCAGGGCAACACCCATTGCTGCTGAAAGCCCCGGAAGACATCCGATTACAATACCTAAAGCGGTACTTAAAATCATTGCAAGAAGATTTATAGGGGATAGAGCATTAATAAAGCCTGCACCCATCAAACTAAGAGTCTGCAACATCTATCTATCCTCCTAAAATAAAAGTGATGGAATAAGACCGGAAATAAGTGTTACTCTAAGAATAATATTGAAAGTAACAAAAACCAGAAGCATAATAGCAACCGTTGTTATAGCAATTGTCAGCGGCTTAATCTTCAAAAAAGCAAGAACTGCTACCATAAAAATAGCAGTTGCAGGATAAAATCCTATAAGGAAAAGAAGAACAAGATAGCCCAAAGTCATTCCCAATGCAGGAAAAAACTGTTTTGGCAGAAATCCTTTAAATAATTCTGAAAAACCGTTTGTAACGCCTTCTTTTTTAGCTGAAATAAGAAGCTTTATCAAATACAAGGTAGAAAGGGATGCAAGAATAATAATCATAAATTTAGGATAAATCTGTGCATCCTGCGGAAGTTTCTGATTCATAAGGGCAAACCAGATACAGATTGCATACATAAATGCAACCACACCGACATCAGTTTTTTTCATGTTAACTCCATTTTTTAACGAAAAAAGGGCTGCCCGGAATTTCAGCGACAGCCCCGTTAAATCATACAGAATGATTATTTAAAGATTTCAGGAAGAGTATTCTTACAGAAATCAAACTGCTGATTGATAAGCTTTCCTGTATCTTCAGGATTGCGGTAATTAGTTGTCATGTGAGCTTTTTCAGCAGCAGCAATGTATTCAGGATCTTCCATTGTTTCCTTAAATATTTTTGCGTAATATGCAATAGCTTCTTTCGGTGTTCCTGCAGGAGCTACAATACAGCGTGCAGAACCATACCATTCAGGGAAGTATCCGAGTTCACCAAGAGTTGGTACATTCGGATATTCAGGAATTCTGATTGTATCAAAAGTTCCAAGAACCTTAAGTTCTGAAGCAAAAGAAGTAAAGTCTGCAACTTTTGCAACAGAGAAATCTACTTCGCCCTGGCGGAGAGAAAGCAGCTGGTCAGCTGTGCCACCGAACGGAATCGGTGAATATTCAAAACCAGCAGATGTAGCAAGAAGCTGTGCACCAATGTGGTTAGAAGCTTTATTTCCGTTTGTAGAAGCCTTAAGTTTTTTTGGATTAGCTTTTGCATAATCAACAAGTTCTTTAAGAGTATTGAACTTGCTCTTTGCAGAAACAAGAACAACAGATGTTTCAACTACATGGTTTGCAATTGGTGTAACTGATTCAACAGTGTATGAACCAAGATGGTCAATAATATTTGAACAGAATGTCGGCAGGTTGATAAAACCAAGTGTAAGTCCGTCCGGTTTTGCCTTAGAAAGAGCTGTCCAACCGATTGAACCTGAACCACCTTCCTTGTTTTCAATTACGATAGTCTGGCCCATTTTCTTTTCTGCATATGTTGTAAGAACACGAGCAGTATTGTCAGTACCAGAACCAGCTTTGTAAGCAACAATCATTGTAACTGTACCAGATGGTTTCCATTCACCTGATGCAGAAGCAGCAGGTTTTGTTTCCTTTGCGCCATTAGCAAAGGCAAAGAACGACAGTGCAGCTAATACAACTGCAACAACTTTTTTCATAGATTCCTCCAATGTTTGATTAGTTTTTTCTCAGAATAATTAAAATTACCCTTTTTTGTATTGTAAGACCAAAGTATTATAAAGTCTAACCTTTTGATACTTAAGAAACTTTTTAAATTTTTGTAAAAAGCAGTTTTCTTTTCCGGAAGACGTAAACGTTCAGTCCGGTAAAACCGTTTCGGCCAAAAACACCTGCGCCCCGAAGTTCCTTCGGGGCGCAGGCAGTAAGATATAACGATTTTTTTTCTTTATACTCCGCTCAAAAGCATTCTGTCGTTTGCAAAACCACCGCCGCTCACTGTTTCAAATTTTTTGAGCAAATCAGCAACTTCAAGATTTTTCTTTTCTTCGCCACGAACATCATATACAACATGACCTTCGCTCATCATAATAAGGCGGTTTCCGTAACGGATTGCATCGCGCATATTATGAGTAACCATAAAGGTTGTAAGATTATCTTTTTCTACAAAAGTCTGCGTAAGTTCCAGAACCTTGCGTGCAGTCTTCGGATCAAGTGCTGCTGTGTGTTCGTCAAGAAGAAGAAGGCTCGGTTTTTGCAAAGTTGCCATCAAAAGCGTAATCGCCTGTCTCTGTCCGCCAGACAAAAGGCCAACCTTGCTGTGAAGGCGCTCTTCAAGTCCAAGGCCGAGCAATGCAAGTTTTTCTTTATAAATCTTGCGTTCAGAAGGATAAATTCCCCAGCTTAAGCCGCGCTTTTTTCCGCGGCGATATGCCATTGCAAGATTTTCTTCAATTTCCATATTAGCGGCTGTTCCCATCATCGGATCCTGAAAAACACGGCTCAAATATTTTGCGCGCACATGTTCTTTCATGCCGGTAAGATTCATTCCGTCCAAAGTAATTGAACCACCGTCACACTGATGAACTCCGGCAATAAGATTAAGCAAGGTAGATTTACCGGCTCCATTTCCTCCGATTACAGTAATAAAATCACCGTCTTCTATAGTAAGGTTAATATCAACAAGAGCCTTTTTTTCTGTAATAGTACCGGGATTAAAAGTTTTAGAAACATTTTTTAAAACAAGCATTATTTACCACCCTTTGCTTTTTCAGCAGAATTTGCAGCAGAAACAATAGCATGTCTTGTTGCCTTTCCTTTCAACACAGGAACTGCAAGAGAAGCTGCTACAATTACAGCCGTGAAAAGTTTTAAATCGGTTGACTTTAAGCCAAGCTGAAGAACGATTGCAATAATTATTCTATAAATAACCGAACCGAGGACAACACAAACAAGGTAGCTCAAAAATGAAATACGCTTTCCGCGAACAACTTCACCAATTATTATAGAAGCAAGACCAATTACGATTGTACCTGTTCCCATGCCGACATCTGCATAACCCTGACTCTGTGCAACCAATGCTCCTGATAAGGCAACCATTCCGTTGGCAATCATAAGTCCGATAATTTTCATTGAATCAGTATTTACGCCAAGTGCGCGAACCATATTTTCGTTATTTCCGGTTGCACGGATTGCACTTCCAAGTTCTGTACCGAAGAACCAGTAAAAGCCTGAAATAATAACTACACAAAAAAGCACACCGACTAAAAGCGAAGCAAGATTAGGTGAAAAACCTAGTTTTTCCTGAAGTCCGTTCATAATTGTAGGGACTCCGATAATTGGAGTATTCGCCCTGCCCATAATTCGTATGTTAACTGAATACAATGCAATCATTGAAAGGATTCCTGCAAGAATTACAGGGATATTCAGTTTTGTATGCAAAAGACCCGTTACAAGACCTGTTAACATTCCAACTGTAAAAACAAAAAACAGGGAACACAAAGGATTCATACCGTGTGTAATTAAAACTGCGGTTATAGCTCCGCCGGTTGCAAAACTGCCGTCAACTGTCATATCGGCAATATTAAGGATTCTAAACGTCAGCAAAACTCCAAGTGTCATAATTCCCCAAAGAACACCTTGAGCAGCCGCCCCCTGAATAGCTAATAAAATACTCATAATCCAACCTTTTTTTAGAACTTGCGGAACAGCATTTTATAGGAAAAATCAGCTAAAAACTCCGCTTACTTAATTATACTGTTATGCATAATTATTGCAATAACATGCATAAATATTTACTTTTTTAACTTTTCGCTGGATAAGAAAAGCATCGTAAAATGATTCAGTCCTGTAAAAAATGACTGAAAATATACCATAACGATTTTCACACCGGGACTAGAAAATATCACGTGTGACGCCATTATATATCCATTCTCTCTAATTATCTGTAAAAGTACGGAATTTTACAAAACTTAACAAGCACTGAATTGTCCAATTTTTCCACTCTATAATAAAACTTCTTGACAAACCAAAAATCACCCTTTATATGTAGAATAAACATTTTCACATGAGAAGGAGAGTAAGATGAAAAAGTTAATTATGGCACTGGCTGCAGCACTGATGATTTCAGCTGTTTTTGCAGAATCTAAAAAAGTAAAGTCGTTGAGCTTTACCTTTGCAAGCGAAAAATTCACAGTAAAAGAGGATTTTGGAGGAAGTCTTAGTGCAGAAGCAAAAATCAAATTTACAAATCTTGGATTAAGTTACAGCACAATGAAAATCAAGGATACAGGTTTTTCGACAATGTCTGACATCTACATTGGAAGAAGTTCAACCTCTGATTTCCTTAGCGATTTAGCAGGCTTAAATGCAGGTCTTAAACTTGGTCTTGGCTACGCACCGGTAAACAATGAAAAAACAATCCTTGCATTACACGGTTTTGCAGGCTTTGACACAAAACTGCTTTTGGGAGAAAAACAAGGATATCGTGATGACGAAGCTTATTTAATGACATTTATCGACCTGCTTGCAGGTATTGATGTTCGCCTCGCACAGAAACTTACAAACAGCCTTGGCCTTTATGCCGGCC
>JAEEWW010000124.1 GCA_016287815.1 Treponema sp.
GCCCTTCTTCCGGCATTTAAAACTGTTCAGCCGACAATTGTATGCGCCGTTCCTCTGATTGTAGAAAAGATTTACAAAAATAAGGTTCTGCCAGAATTTTCTAAGTCTAAACTTTTGCGGACTCTATATAAAATCCGTCCTTTCCAGATTTTACTGCATCGCGTTGCCGCTTCAAAGCTGAAAAAAACATTTGGCGGACATCTTGTTTTCTTTGGCATCGGCGGTGCAAAAATTGACTATAAGGTTGAACGATTTTTAAAAGATGGAAAATTCCCCTATGCGGTTGGCTATGGTTTAACCGAGACCTCACCGCTTCTCGCGGCGGCCGGAGTTCCGCTCACATGGCCAGGAACAATCGGCCCTGTAGTAAACGGTGTAGATTTAAAGATCCTTGATCCAGACCCAAAAACCGGAATCGGCGAAGTAGTTGTAAAAGGTCCTAACATTATGAAAGGCTATTATAAAGAAAGCGAAATGACGGCCGCCGCATTCACCACAAAAGACGATTCTTTAGGAGAAGGCTGGTTCAAAACCGGAGACCTTGGCGTAATAAAGAAAATCCACGGAGTTGAGCGGCTTGCCTTAAAAGGCCGTTCAAAAACCATGATTTTGGGTTCCGCAGGAGAAAATATTTATCCGGAAGATATTGAATTTGTAATTAATCAGCATCCGCTTGTAAATGAATCTTTGGTAGTTGAAGATGATAAAGGGCTTGTAGCACTGCTCAGCCTGGACGAGGACAAAATAAAAGAAGAAATAAAAAAGCGACTTGAAAGCCTGAATCTTGCAAAGGAACAGTTTATCCGCGATATGGCTTACAAACGCGAAGAAATCCTTTCTGAAATTCAATTCTTTGTAAACAGCAAGGTAAACAAAAGTTCTAAGATTAACCGCATCCAGGAAGTTAAGGAATTTGAAAAAACCGCAACGCAAAAAATCAAGCGCTACATTTACGATTTACGCAGCAAAGTCGGAAAGAAATAGGGTTGGACATTATCTGACCTCTTTTTTTAACATTCAAAACACGTATTGTATCTCTGTAAACTTGTTTTTAAAGCTTGTACAAGGCTTTCTTAAGACTTGTAATACAGTATTACAATAATGCTGGCACAGTGTTTTAAAGCTTGTACAAGGCTTGTAGCATTCTTGTAATAAGTTGTCACAAGAATGCTGCAAGCTTATTTTGACTCTTGTAATAACTTGTCATGAGAATTCTGGGTAAACGAAAAGACCGGTCAGCAGGGGCGGCATCATATTGACGAGAGCATTCTGCAGAAAGCTGTAAAATCTGCCGTACGTGAATCTGGAATCATAAAAAAAGCAATCTGCCACACCTTCCGCCATTCATTCGCGACGCATCTGCTTGAAGCAGGCTATGACTTGCGAACCGTTCAGGAGCTTTTAGGTCACAGCGATGTGCGTACTACAATGATTTATACTCATGTTTTAAGCCGTGGTGCTAAAGAAATTGTAAGTCCTCTGGACGGAATAATAAACGGCAATGATGCTGAATTTTAGGCGGAAACCTTTTAAACACTGTCTTTCTGAGCGATGTTGTGGTATTGTAGGGAAATAACGTTATTGCTAATAGCATCTTATACGGGCAATTTTGCCTGTTAAGAGGTTTATGGCAGATATGTAGAATATTTGTTATGTGGACGCCCGCACTGGGGCGCTTATTGCTAATAAGTAAAATCCTCAAACAAATTTTCTCAAAATGTTTGGAGGATTTTCATGACAGGAAAACTGTACACAAAAGAGGAAGTAATTTTATGTACCTATGCTGCTATGTATGATGCAGATGACTTCGGAGGAATAAATCAAATTCATTTATTACATAATAGAAGTCTAAGTTCCATTAAAATGAAAATAATGAATATTGCATCTATGCTCGATGAAAACGGAATAAAGCGATTTAACTATAATAGAGTTCCTCCTCTTACAGGTTTAACTACTGGGGAGCGTGGACGAAGAACGAACTGGGATATAGTCAGTACCTTATATGACATTGATAAGAATGAATTTCTTTTAAAATGTAAATCCATTATAGAATAGTCTTAACGCGGTCAAGCCGCGTTTTTTTTATGCTTGACGATTTTTAAATAGTATAATTATAATATAATTATGGATGAAATAATCTTTGAATGGGATCCTGTAAAAGCAGAATTGAATTATACAAAACACAAGGTAACTTTCGAGGAAGCAAAAAGTGTTTTTTATGATGAGAATGCAATCTTAATTGCAGATCCAGATCATTCAAGTATGGATGAAGACAGATTTATCATGCTTGGTCTTAGTTCAGAGTTACATATGCTGGTTGTCTGTCATTGTTACAGAGAAAATGACAGAATCCGAATCATCTCGGCACGAAAAGCAGATACGCTTGAAGCCGCACAATATGGAGGAAAATAATATGAGAGACCACTACGATTTTTCAAATGGAATAAAAAATCCTTATGCAGACAGACTCAAAAAACAGATTACAATTCGCCTTGATGACCAAGTAATTGAATATTTTAAGAATATGGCAGAAGAAACAGGCATGCCTTATCAGAATATTATTAACTATTATCTTCTGGATTGTGTAAAAGAAAAGAAACACCTGGAAGTTGCGTTTAGTAAGTAAAACACATAACAAAACTTCAAAGCCGACAAACCGGTCAAGCCGCGCCACCGTTTAAGCAATTGTTATACGGACAGGCACACTGGCCTGCTTTTTTAGGAAGGAAAAATGAAAGAAAAAAATATTCCAAATCCTGATTTAATTTTCCCTATTAAAAATTTAGATTCAATTACTTATGTAAAGCCATCTGTAAAAAATCCGAATATAATAGTCGGGGATTTTACATATTTTGCCGATAAGGATTTTGAAAATCATGTTACACATCATTATGATTTTATCGGGGACAAATTAATAATCGGAAAATTCTGTCAGATAGCCGCAGGCGTAGAATTTATAATGAACGGTGCAAATCATCAGATGAATGCCGTTTCCACATATCCGTTTTACATTTTCGGAACATGGGAACAATCTGCTCCTGAGAAAAAAGATTTACCTATGAAAGGTGATACAATCGTCGGAAATGATGTCTGGATTGGTCAAAATGTAACAATTCTTCCCGGCGTTCACATTGGTGATGGAGTAATAATCGGGGCAAACAGCATTGTAGGTAATAATATTGAACCGTATACAATTATTGCCGGAAATCCTGCAAAAGAAATCAGGAAACGATTTGACCCAGAATTAATTGAAATAATGGAAAAATTAAAATGGTGGGATAAACCCATTGAAGAAATAAATTCTTTAATTCCGATTTTAACTTGTTCAGATTTGAAAAAAGTAAAAGATGAATTAAAGAAAATCATTTGAAAAATATATACTTTTAAGCCTTAAACTAAGAAAGAGCTCTAGAAATCCTAACCGACAACGTGTCAGTTCACAGCGTAGTTACTAGCGAATCCGCTACGGTACAACTAATTGTTTTCGAACAACTACCAAGAACTCATGCGGATATACAATCTTATGCAAAACTGTTTTAACGGAATTGCCCGGACAATTCTGCGAACGTTTCAAACACTCTCAGTTTATTTACTTAAAAATTTCTTTTACGCCATCCATGAATTTGTTTCCACGGTCAAATTCGTTTGTGAACATTCCAAACGATGTTGCACCCGGTGAAAATACAACCGGCACGGCACCTTCTTCTTTAGAACTATTTGACTCTGCAAAATTACGTTCTGCGCCCTCTGTAAGATCCTTTTTTAACTGCAAAAGCAGTTCCTGCAATGAATTAAACGGACCAGCGTATTTTACGTTTTTACCTTCCAGCAGCGCCAGAAGTTTATCGGTTCCAGTACCTGCCAAAAGATACAAAGCCTTAAGCGGAATTGTATTTTTGTCTTTGCACAAAATTGAATCCGCAAGCAAATCAAATTCAAGTCCTTTATCCGTACCGCCGGTTATAAAAATTACAGGTTTCCCGAATGCCTGACTTGCGGCTGCGGCAGCTTCAGGAACGGTAGCACAAGAATCATTGTAAAATTTGTAAGTTATTGATTTGCCGCCTGCACAATTTTTCGCAGTGCCAGTGTCAGAACCAGTACCGCAAGTCTGATTTTTTGCACCAGAATAAATTTTCCAGCTGTGAAAATACTGCAAACGGTGCGCAATGCCCGGCCAGTTTTCAAGAATCTGTTTTATTTTTTCTGTTGGAACGCCCATCAAATTCATTACAAGTGCTGCGTTTAGAACATTTGTCTGCATGTGGCGTCCGGGTACGGCAAGTTTTTCAAGAACTGTAATGTCACCGCTATCATCAGGCAGGCGGAGCTTTCCAATAAAGCTGCTGTCGGTTTTGTCTTTACTGTCTGTTTGAACCTGATAGCAGCCTGAAATGCCTGCTGGCAATACGCTTTTGCTGTAGCGTAGGACTTTTGCTTTTGATTCTTTTGCAAACAGATCGCCCCATGTTCCGCCGCATGCCGGGCCTGTACCTTTTGCATCTTCGTCTGCATCAAAAATTGCAAAATCATTTTTATCCTGATCGGCATAAATAAGTTTTTTATCTGCAACGTAGCTTTCCATGTTGCCGTACCAGTTCTGATGATCCGGAACAATCTTTGTAATCAAACTGATTTTCGGTTTTAAAACTCCGCGCCCGCGCAAATCCGCAAGCTGCCAGCTTGAAAGTTCAAGGACTACCGGAGTTTTTTCATTTGTCTGTGCTAAAAAAGTAAGCGGACTTACGGTAATGTTTCCGCCAAGAAAAGCCGTGCAACCAGCTTCTTTAAGCCCGTAATAAATTGCGCTTACAGTTGAAGATTTTCCTTTGCTTCCTGTAACGGCAATAATCGGAGCTTTTGTAAAATAAAGGAAAATACTTATATCCGTTTCTATTGCTTTTGCAGCGGCAAGATATTTATTTCCTTCGATTTTTACCCCAGGATTTTTTATTACACAGTCCGCATCAGAAAAATCTTCTAAGCGATGCTCCCCAAGGCGGTAAGTAATGTGGGCTAAATCCAATGTTTT
>JAEEWW010000125.1 GCA_016287815.1 Treponema sp.
ACTACAATATTGTAAGCGTTAAGCCAAAGATAGAAGGTATTTGCGACAAATGCGGCGGAGAACTTTTCCAGCGCGACGATGACAAACCGGAATCTATTACACATCGTATGGAAGTTTATCGCGAACAGACAGAACCCCTTATTTCTTTCTATCGCAAAAAAGGTAAGCTGCACGATATAAACGCAGAAAGACAGACTGCAGAAGTTCTTTCTGAATTTAAAAAACAGTTCTAGTTTTAGCAGATTAACAAGATAATAACTGATAAAAAATAAGGCGGTCTGCAGGTTAAAACTTGCATGAACCGCCTTTTTTGCCGCATTTTTTCGTTTACAAAAAAATCTAATTCCAGCTGTCGATATTCGGATGTCCGGGTTTTACATAAGGCAAAACATCTTCTTCACGATCGATGTTTACAAGCACAAAGCACGGACGTTTTTTTTCGGACTCAGGTGCAAAAGCCTGTTTGTACCATTCGTTACCAGGCTTAGCTTCTACCGCGCGTATTCCAAAACCAGATGCTATTGAAAGTAAATCTGGACTAAAAGAAAATTCTGATGCACTGAAATTTCGCTCAAAAAGATACTTCTGCTGCTGACGAACCATTCCCAAGGTCCCGTTCTGGAACAAAACAATCGTAACGTTAAGATTAAGCTCTGCAAGAGTTGCAAGTTCCTGAATATTCATCATTATGGAACCGTCACCAGAAAAACATACAATCCGTTTTTCAGGATTTGCAATGGCAGCCCCTATTGCCGCAGGGAGCCCGAAGCCCATTGTTCCAAGTGAACCGCTGGTTAAAAATGTGCGTGGCTTTAATGCAGGATAATACTGAGCTGCCCACATCTGGTGCTGACCAACATCGGTTGTAACAATTATGTCTTCTGCCTTTATTCCGCATTTAGATGCAAGTTCCGGAAGTTCTGCAATAAACTTGCGTGGGTTTATGCAATCCGATACAGAAGATTCCGCACCACCAGAGGCAACAGCACCGGTTTCAACTGTAAAAGTCTTTTTGCGAAGTGCAACGGCATTTTTAAGCCATGCTGCACGCTTATCTTCAAAGTTTGTTCTGTCCAGTTCTTTTAATTCTGCAAGTACAAGAGGCAGAACTTTACGACAGTCTGCTGCAATGCATACGTTTGCTGAATATATTTTATTTATTTCCGCAGCATCAATGTCTATATGAATGATTTTTGCATTCGGACAGAATTCGTTTGTCTTGCCTATAGCGCGGTCGTCAAAATGTGCACCACATACAAAAATAACATCGCTGTCGTGCATAATCTGATTTGCACAGACAGAGCCATGCATTCCGACCATGCCGCAGTATTTTTCGTCCAGAGAGGAAACTACGCCAAGGCCCATAAGGCTTGAAACAACCGGCATAGGAAAAAGCTTCAGCACCTGGCTGATAAGTGAAGCAGTTTCAGGTGAATTGCTTCCTCCACCGACATATAAAACAGGATTTTTTGAATTAACAAGAAGTTTGCAAAGCTGCTTTACTTTGCGTTCAAGTTCTGTTTTTTTCGTTCTAAATCTTTCTATATATAATACAGGTTTTTCAACTTCCGGAAATTCATCACATTCATAAACGGCAGTCTGAATATCGCGCGGAACATCAATTAAAACAGGTCCCGGCCGACCGGACTGCGCAATTTCAAAAGCAGCCGGAACTGCATAAAATAGTTCTTCAACTTTTTTTATCATCATGCTGTGCTTTGTAATTGGGAAAGAAAGTCCGAATGTATCCGCTTCCTGAAAAGCATCCGTTCCGATTAAATAAGAATTTACCTGACCTGTAATTGCTACCAGCGGAACAGAATCACTTCTTGCATCTGCTATAGATGTTAAAAGGTTCATAGCACCAGGACCACTTGTTGCGATACAAACGGCAGCTTTTCCTGTTGAACGGGCAATGCCCTGTGCTAAAAAGCCTGCGGCCTGTTCCTGACGGACTAAAATATGGCGGATTGAACTTTTTGCAAGCTCATCATAAAAAGGAAGAATTGAACCGCCGGGGATTCCTGCAACTGTTTTTATTCCCTGTTTTTCAAGTAACTTTATTATTATCTGCGAACCTGTTAACTGCATGAATAAGATAAGCATTTATTTTACGGCTTGTCAACGCGTACATTAAAACTATAAAAATCAGTGAAGCAATTAAAGACGGGATTTTATAAGGAGTTATTGAAATTGCAGCTATTACAAGAAACACAATCCGCATAAAAATAGAAATTTTTGATTCTACATAGCCTTGAATTGCTACCGCAAGTGAAACAGAAACTGCAATTGCTGAAAGTACGGTAATCGCAGTCGTTAAATCAAAACCTATGTGAAGAAATTCCGTATTCATTACAAATACAAAAGGCAGAATAAATCCTGTAATTCCAAGTTTAAACGCAGTAAGTCCGACCTTAAGCGGATTTTCACCTGCAATTCCTGCGGCCGCATACGAAGCTACAGCAACTGGAGGTGTTATTGCAGAAATTGAGGCAAAGAACAGAAGAAACAGATGTGCCGGGAAAACATCAAGCCCCAAATTAATAAGGGCAGGTCCTATAGCAGTAGCACAAACTATGTAGGCCGCTGTTGTAGGCAGTCCCATCCCAAGAACGGCGCAGACAATCATTGAAAGTACAAGCGAAATGATAAGAGAGCTGTTACCAAGCTGTACGATACAATTTGAAAACTTTAATCCCAGCCCTGTTAAAGAAAAAACACCTACAATTATGCCGGATGCAGAACAGGCACTTAATACAGAACACAAAGAGCGGCCGCTGGCTACGGCTCCTTCAAGGATTTTTTTGCCGTTCATACGTTCTTTTGGATCTAAAATTCCACAGAGCAAAATTACTATAGTTGAATAGATTGCTGCAACCATTGGAGTTGTTCCTACAACAAGCAGTAAAAACAAAAGAACAGCAAGAGGTATAAGCAGCTTTAAGCTTTTTAGGAATGAATTAGAAAAATTTAATTCTTCAAGCTCTTTTTCTGCAAGACCTGAAATATTATACCTTACAGCCTCTAAATCTACCATTTTAAATAAACAGATATAATACATTGCCGCCGGTATGAAAGCGCCTGCACAAACAACTGCATACGGAAGGCCTGCAATATCGGCAAGCACAAAAGCTGCCGCACCCATAACCGGCGGCATAATCTGACCGCCCGTACTTGCAACAGCCTCAACGGCTCCTGCCGTTGCAGAAGAATAGCCGCTTCGCTTCATAAGCGGAATGGTAAAAGCTCCTGTGCTTACTACATTTGCAACGCAGCTTCCGCTTATCATGCCAAAAAAAGCACTTGCAATAATTGACATTTTTGCAGGTCCGCCGCGCTTTTTTCCTGCTATGGCAATCGCAAGATTCTGAAATATTCTGTTAGCGCCGGAAGCGTTCAGGTACGAAGCAAATACCAGAAAAAGATAAACATTTGATGCACAGGTTCCTGTAGGTACACCGTAAATTCCACGGTCGCTGAACAGTGCAAGAACTATGCGGCGTAAATTATAGCCGCGGTGACCGAATAATCCCGGAATATAAGCGCCCCAAAGTGCATAAGCGATTGCAGCAAGTGCAATGAGCGGCAATGTTTTTCCAAGAACACGTCTTGCGCCTTCAAGCACAATAAGGCTTAAAATTATGCCTGAAACAAAAATCTTTGTTGTTATGATATTATTCTGCATGTCCTGCACGTAATTTTCAAAATCGATAATTACATAAAGGCTTATGCCGACAATCATAAAAATTATAATCCAGTCGATTATGCGAAAAATGATTTTTGAAAAGCCGAAAGATAAAATTTTTGCCTGCCAGTTTTCAGGTGATAAGGCAGCCTTAACAGCAAGCTTAGAACCGGCAGGATAATACAGGAAAATCAGTACAAGTCCAATCATCACATGGTATGCATAAAACTTTATACTCGGCATGGTAAAGACAGTGTAATTACCAAAATGCAGTGCAATGGCAAATAATGAAACAAACAGTATGATGTAACGCACGAATGATTCATAAAAATTTGAATTGATTTTCTCTTTCATAAAAACACCTGAAAAAATACGCCGGCACTTATTACCTTACGGCGTGCCGGCTTTTATCTTACGTAATTTACGCAGCAACTTTGCAGAAAAAAAAAACTTACTTTATAAGATTTTTTGGAACATCAATTCCTTTTTCTTTCAGATACTTAACGGCACCTGAGTGCAAAGGAATGTTAAATGCCTTTTCGTATTCTGTAGTACAATACACAAGACTTTTGTGCAAAGTAAGTAAATCAGGATTGTTTTCAAAAAGAGTTTTTACAATTGTATATGCAGTTTCCTCAGAAAGGTTTGCAGAACCGACAAGCATGTTCCATTCAGAAATTGTCGGAATATCAGATGTTACACCCTGATATGAGCCTTTCGGCAAAACTGCATCGCTATAGAAACTGTACGTTTTAGTAAGATATTTCTGTTCTTCCGGTGTAAGACCGATAAAACGGAGTTTCTTTGTTGCCTCAAGCTGAGTAATTGCTGCAAATGGCGGATAAGAAAACAAGACTGCAATATCAACCTGTCCTTGAGAAACTGCTGTAGCTGTAGCGCCATGTCCATCGTTAAAAATTGAAGCCGGCTTGAATCCCATGTTTTCAAAAGCTGTGCGAAGGATGCCATCCATTGCAGCACCTTTTGAGCCAAGTCCTACAATTTTACCGTTTATATCAGAAAGTTTACGAATTGAATTTGAATCTAAAACATACAATGTCATAAATGAAGGATACAATGGAACAAGACCTCTTACGTTTTTCATCGGCTTGCCGTTAGTCCATTTTGCAGAACCGCTTAAGCCTTCAGAAAGAGAAGAAGTCATTGCAATACCTAAATCAAGATCGCCGTTTTCAATCATTGAAAGGTTTGCCGTTCCGCCACCTGTTTCTTCAGCTGTAAAAACATATTTACCGTCAAGCTTGTTATTCAAAATACTTGCAAGACCGCCACCAATCAGATAAAAGTTACCGCCGGTAGAACCTGTACCGAAGGCAAGCCGTT
>JAEEWW010000006.1 GCA_016287815.1 Treponema sp.
TCTTAAGATGAAACGTTCATTTGGTCTCTTCACCTTATCTAGCTGACAGTTTCAAGTTGCACTTAAAACTGTTTTTTGTCTTTTCTTCCCTTCCCTATACTTTTCAAAGAACTGATTGTCAGTTGAGAGCGTTGAGTGCTCTTTCGTGACGGTGATTGAGACTATATACCAAACCGCACTTTTGTGTCAACACTTAAAATCACTTTTTTTTAACTTTTTTTTTGCTTTTTTTTATTTTTTTTCACTAAGATTTTTCTGGTGCTTTTTTATCCTGGCAGGGCAGGAACTGCTGAAATTTTACCTTATTGAAAAATGGCTCCCGGTCGTTACAAACGCATTATACATTATTTTTATATACAATTTTGTGTACTTTCACAAAATATTTTCAATATTAAACTGATTATAATGCGTTTGCGCCGGGCGTTTATAAGCGGTTAAAAGCTGGCGGCGCGGAAAGGTTCGGAAAAAGCGTCGGATTGATGGCTCCCGGACGAGGCAAAAAAACATACAGACGCGGCAAGGCTGCCGCGGACAGCCCAAGTTTTACAGAATCTATTTTTTTATTACACAGGCACCCTGCTTTACAAATTCCGTCGGGTTTATTCCGGTATACGAACGGAAAACTTCGTAAAAACGCTTATAATCGGAAAATCCGCAAAGCGAGGCAACTTCATAAACCCTATACTTATTCTCAGATAAAAAATTAACGGCTTTCTGGACACGATAGCGGTTTAAAAAATCAAGGAAAGTTGTTCCGGTATATTTTTTGAAAAGTCTGCTAAGATAACTCGGGCTGACTTTTAGCTGTTCTGCAAGAGTTTCAATATTTGGATGCAGGGCATAATCTTTTTCTATGCATTTTAAACAGGTGTTTATTGCAGGATTTTCCGAAACAGTTTTCAATACAATCTGCTTTTCTACGATTGGATTTTCAACCTGCAAGGCATCACTTTCTATATTTGCAATTTTTTTAAGGCTGTTTAGCTGATTTTTCTGTTTTACGGCCTCTTCAGCTTTTTTAACGACTTCTTTTAATTTTGATTCATCCAGAGGTTTTAAAACATAGTCAAAAACACGAAGATTTATAGCCTGCTGTGCATAGGAAAAATCAGAATAGCTTGTAAGGATTATCGGAATAAAGTTAAAGCCATCTTTCTGAGCCTGCTTTATCATCTGAAGACCGTCAAGGCGCGGCATACGAATATCACTTATTACAATATCCGGAGTAAATTCCTTTATCATCTGCAAGCCCTGCTCTCCGTCGCATGCACTGCCAACAACAGCTGCATCCATCGAAAGCCAGTCTATTGTATATTGGAGTCCGTTTCTGATTATTTCTTCATCTTCAACAATTAAAACACGCAGCATAAACTTCCTTACAGGCTAACCTGTATTCTAATCATTCCGCAACCCAGAGACAGCCAGTTCACCGATTCAACCTACCTTATCACCGGCAACGTAACTTTTATCTTTGTTCCGCTTTCTTTTGAACTTTCTATTTTGAGCCCGAAAGAATCTCCATACATAAGTTTAATGCGACGCTGGGCATTGTGCAAACCCGTGTGACCGCTTTCATTCTGTTCAGATTTTAAAATTGAACGGACTGATTTTAACGTTTCTTTATCCATCCCGGAACCGTTGTCATGCACAGAAATTACAAGACGACCGGAAACCGACCGGGCTGTAATAGAAACATGCATTTTATCGATTCCTTCAAAACCATGCTTTACACTGTTTCCTATTAGCGACTGCAATATAAGTTTTGGAATCTGACAGTTTTTTACACTGTCCGGAACATCAATTGAATATGTAAATCTTTCTCCAAAACGGAGCTGAAGAATATACAGGTAATTTTCTATGTAATGCAAATCTTCACTTATCGGCATAACAGAAATTCCGCTGTCTATACTGTAGCGAAGCAGTTCAGAAAGACATACTATAGTTTTTTGCGCACGTTCAGGATCCAGCTTTATTAAAAACTTAATCGTTTCAAGCGTATTGAACATAAAATGCGGATTAAACTGCATTTCAAGCTGCTTAAGTTCTGCCGTGTATTTTTCCCGAACTTCCCTGCGGTTTTCTTCAATAAGATTATGAACGTCGTCAAGCATGTTGTTAAACGCATTTGCAATAGTCTGAAATTCAATGTTACTTTCAACAGAAAGACGGCCTTTAAATGTTCCTTTTGAAACACTTTCACAGGCAGCAACAATCTTATCAATCGTCACGGTTTTTTCTTCGGCAATCTTTCCTGCGCTTATAAAAAGTCCGCTTACAACCAGAGAAAGAAATATAAAAATTGAAAGCAGCAACAGAAGAAATGTTGTTTTTATAAAACTTACATCGGAAAAAGTATAAATTTCAAAACAGTTATCCAGAGTTCTTGCGTGATAAACGGCAGATTCTTCCACATGAAAATAGTTTTTTTCATTACGATATTCTGATTTTATTTCATTAAGTTGATTTTTATAACGGGAATCAGAAGCATATAAAAACCGACCGAACCCATTTGAAATTGCAAACCGAAGGGAAGGCTGTAAAATATCCTTTATCTTTTCCGGCGAAAGAAAAAATATAAGACAGAACGGCTTTTTATCCCTGCTAAAAAAAGCGTGTCCTACAACAATTTCCGGCTTTGCAAGACCATTATAATCCGCAGAAACTTCTACGATTGTTTTTTCAGGATTTGATTTTATTCTGCCAAGAGCACCCCATGGCGATGAATTCTGCCATTCAGGAATATAAAAAACACGCTGAGAATTCCCCTGTAAAACCACCGAAGAATTCTCGTCAAGTACAACAAAATCTGCTTCTATTTTCTGATTAAGCGTAAAATTCTTTAAAAGTGAATATACATAGGCAGGATTATCTTTTAATACAATATTGTCACCAAACGGATTTTCTTCACAGAATTTTTTATATGAAGAAATTTCTTCTTCCAGCAGAATTGAAACTTTCCGGTTTTCTTCAACGCTTTGGGTATAAAGACGCCAGTTCCATAAAAACGCACAGGTAATTATAACAACAAATGCAAAACCAACTGCAGGACCCAAAGCATAAAGAATAAATGAACGTCTTATTTCGTCTTTAAAATAAATCTTTGTTCTGTCCATCTTTGTCTCATCTTTGTCCTGCATCATTCATATAATTATGAAATTCTGCCCACCACTGTTTTTGTTTTTCAACAGCGTAAGAATAATCTGCACTTATACTATGAATCTCTTTTTCACTCAAAAAAAGATTTTTTATTTCTACGTCACTTCTTACTGAACGCCGGTTCAGCTGACGCGAAATATAATTTTGAACCGGAAGATCCGTAGCATAATCTATAAAAAGTTTTGCATTTTCAGGATTTCTTGCATTTTTTAAAAGACATATTCCATCCGGCGTAAAAACAACGCCTTCTTTCATGTAAACAATAAGAATGTTATCATCGTTTTCCGCATAGTTTGCAGCACCTTCTTCAAAAGTAAGCCCGACCGCAAACTGACCTTTTGCAACACCATCATAAACTGCAGAAGATCCGCTTTGAAGTTTTCCATCGATATTTTTGCATAACAGATGAACATAATTCCATCCGTTTTCCGGTTTTCCGTTACCCATGGCAAAAAGCATATTTATCAGATGCTCCCACGAGGATGAAGATGTTTCAGGGTCTGCAAACGCAATCTGACCACGCAAAAGCGGATTAAGCAAATCTGCATATCCTTCAACCTTGATTTCACCAAGCCTTTTTTTGTTTATCATAAGAACACTTGGAACATTCGAAAACCTTGTAAACATTCCTTCTGTATTTTTATACGCCTCAGAGATAAAAGGTTCATTTTTACTGTGATAATCTTCAAAAAAAGTTGAAAAAGGAAATACTGTAGTATAAGAACCGCCCCAAAGCACGTCATACGGAACACTATCAGGATAACGGCGAAGATTTGCAATAATTTCGCCTGTTCCGCCCTGAACAAGTTCAACATCTATATTGTATTCGTTTTCAAAGTTTTCGATTATTGGATTTATAAGCGCAAGCGGATGCGGGCTTGCAATTACAAGAGTGCGTTTTTCATAAGGCCTGCCACGGTTGCCGCTGTTAGCAATTTTTCCAACATTGCCGCTGCTGCCGCTATTATTCCCGCTGTCGCTCTCAGCAAACAAAAATGCCAGAGAAAAAATAAAAACAGGAAGAAGCAGACCTTTTAATTTCATCTTTCGTTATCTTTTATAATCCAAATCTGTAAGAACTTCTGTGTGATCTGCAAAAATTGCAACAGTATGCTCTTCATGTGCAGAAGTACGTCTGTCACAGGTTAAAACAGTCCAGCCGTCTTTTGAATCAACTTCAACGTCGGCAGTACCAAGATTTATCATCGGTTCAATAGCAACAACCATTCCCGGTTGAAGCCGCGGATTAGCTCCACGGGAAGGCACGTTTGGAATATTCGGATCTTCGTGCACATCAAGTCCTACTCCATGGCCGCAATAATCATAAACAACACCGTAGCCGTGAGCAGAAGCTATGTCATATACAGCTTTAGAAATATCACTTATTCTGTTACCGGCTACACAGGCATTAATTCCGGCTGCAAGACATTCACGGGTAACGTCAACAAGCTTACGCACTTCAGGCTTTACATTACCAACCAGAACTGTATGAGTAGAATCACTAATATATCCGTTAAGGTTTATCCCGACATCCAGAGAAACAATATCTCCGTCGCGGATAATTTTTTTTGGCGACGGAATACCGTGAATAACTTCTTCATTTATGCTTATACAGGCAGCACCCGGAAAATTTTCCATGTACCAGGCAGGTGTTCCGCCGTGCTCAAGCATAAAATTTTTGCATAAATCGTCTATATGCTTTGTAGAAACCCCGGCTTTTACCTGTGGAATTACAAATTTAAACATATCTGCAAGAAGGTGACAGGATTTTCTTATGCCTTCAATTTCTTCTTCATTCTTAAGTCTAATCATAATCTCTCCAATATTTTATCGGGAAAGACGCAAAGCTTCTTCCCTGCAAATTTCTGCGGTATTTGAATCACCAAGTCGTTTATATGCATCTGCCATTTTGTACAGAAAAAACGTATCATCGGATTTTCCTAAATTTAAATCCAATGCCCGTTCCCATACATCAATGGCAAGTTCATCACTAAGTTTGCCTTCTATGTGGCGTTTTAAAATATTCTTTGTAAAATCGATTACATCAGGAAAGAATAATTTAAAATATGAAAACGAATATTCCATTCGTATAATCTGTTCAAGTAGAATTATAGCATCATAATACTCTGAACGGAAATACAATTCTTCTGCAAGAATATATCCATAATCCATAAAATCTTCCCGGGTAAACCATCGCTTAAGAGAAAAATCTGCATGTTCCATGGACATTCGCTTAAATTCTGCAACCGCATCATCTTCCCTGCCATGCATCAAATCAAAAAATATAAGTTTTGCACGGCTTTCCTGATCGTTCCGGGCAGAGAGCCAGTCTCTGTAATTGAATTCGTCTTTATGTTTTCCTGAAGTTTTGTGATAGAAAGGATTTTCGTCAAAAAATTTTTCTGTTCGCTCGGCAGATAGAATACGGTAGGCTTTTACAACAAGTTGAAATTCTTCACTGGTTTTCTTAGAAGATTTATCAGGATGATATTCCTTTACTTTCTTTCGGTACGCCTTTCTGATTTCAGCAACAGAAGCACCTGGTGTAATTCCGAGTATCTGATAATATTTTTCCAAAGTAAAATCCCGTAATCCGTTTCGTAATCCGTTTACAGGAAAGCACTGGATAAACAACCTGTTATACAGGACCTTCCTGTATCTGCCATTTTTTGCGAACTGAAAATCTAATCAGCCTTTTTTTGCAGTTACAAATAATTAAAAAGAGCTTCTATTTCCGGCTGTTTTACAACAAGAACCGAACAATGAGAACTTGCAATAATTTCGCTCAAGGTTGAAGAAACTACATTGCGTTGAATTGATTCAGCAGGCTTGTATTCCTGACCACCAATGATTATATGGTCTGCTTCATATTCTTTTGCAGCTTTTACAACTTCCGACCAAACAGAACCTTTTCTAAGTTCTGTTTCAACAAGAACACCTTTTGCCTTTGCAAGTTCTTCAACATATTTCAGGTATTTTTCGCCGTCAGAAACCAAATTATTTTTGTAATATTCTTTTTCATCGGCTATAAAAAGTTTAGAAAGGGCCAAATGGTTTATAGTAGCCGTATCAACTACAAAAACAACTTTTAAACTGATATGCATCTGCTTTGCAAGAATAAAGCTGTACATCAATGCATGCTCAGAATATTTTGAGCCGTTTACGGCTACAAGGGCTTTTTTAAATAAAGACTTTATCATAATGTCCTTCTAAATCATTCTTTTTGGCGTTTAAGGGCTTTCAGAACAAAGACATTTTCACGATCCCGTTCTTCAAGAACTCCTTCAATATATTTTTTGGTATCCTTTGTCTGAGGAATAACCATTTTATCCAAAGCATTTACACGCCGCTGCGTTTTCTTCACTTCGTTAGCAAGACGCCACACAATCGTTCTTATGGAAGCCATCTGGGTCAAAAGCGAAAGCAGTTTAAAAAAATCCGCCATTACCTTATCATTTTCTGGAAGAGTTCCTAAAAATGAATAGAACAACTGGCGCTGCGGCAGTTCCACATCAATCGTGCGGAACCTCATACCGCCTATTGTAGCAGACTTTTCTTCAATTGTAAAATCGTAATGTATACAACTTGCCATCTGCTCAATCTGTTCACCGCCGGTTGCTATAAGCATCTTCTTAAGTGCCGGATAGGCTTCTGCTATGACATTTTCTATTTCGCTTTCAAGCATCCTTACTTTTTCAACCATGCGCATCAATTCCAATACAAGAATTTCCCGCTTCTGTTCCAGAAGATCATAACCGCCTTCCGAAATAGTAAGCTGGTCGCTCATTTTGAGTAAGTTTGACTTTGTCGGAGCAATGTTCAGTTTTGCCATTTTACGCCGTCTTTAACCTTAAAAGTATTCTCCCTGCTCAGGCATGTACTTGTCAATCAAATCGCTCTTAATTCTGTACAAATCTTCGCGCGGCAGAATAGAAAGAATCTTCCAACCGATATCAAGAGTTTCTTCTATCGTGCGGTTTTCATATTCGCCCTGAGTAAAGAATTTCTGTTCCAGCTGTTCACCAAATTTAAGGTAACGCTGGTCAATTTCAGAAAGTTCTTCTTCACCGATAATTGCTGCAAGGTTTCTGATTGACTTTACTTTAGAATATGCTGCAAAAAGCTGGGAAGCAACACCTGCATGATCTTCGCGGGTCATATTTTCACCGATTCCGTCTTTCATCAAACGGGAAAGACTTGGAAGACCTGCAACAGGCGGATACAAACCTTTCTGGAACAATTCCCTGTCAAGTACAATCTGACCTTCTGTAATATAACCTGTAAGGTCTGGAATAGGATGAGAAATATCATCATTCGGCATTGTAAGAATAGGAATTTGTGTAATTGAACCTGAAGCACCTTTTATGCGTCCTGCCCTTTCGTACAATTCGGCAAGGTCAGAATACAGGTAGCCAGGATAGCCTTTACGACCAGGAACTTCTCCACGTGTTGTAGAAATTTCACGCAAAGCTTCGCAGTAGTTTGTCATATCTGTCATTACAACAAGAACATGCATGCCTTTTTCAAACGCAAGATATTCTGCAGCTGTAAGCGCACAACGCGGGGTAATAATACGTTCAATAGAAGGAGAATCTGCCAGAGACTGGAACATTACAACCTTTGACAAAACTCCTGATTCTTCAAAAGTATCAATAAAGAATCTTGCAACGTCATATTTAATACCCATGCCTGCAAAAACCATAACGAACTGTTCATCACTGTTTTTTAACCGTGCCTGACGGATAATCTGTGCTGCAAGCCTGTTGTGCGGCATACCGTTTCCGCTGAAAATCGGAAGTTTCTGACCACGGATTAATGTGTTCATTCCGTCGATAGAAGAAATTCCAGTCTGGATAAAATCACGTGGATAAATTCGGGCATAAGGATTTATCGGGTTTCCGTTTACGTTTACAAAATCGTTTGAAACAATAGGCGGATATCCGTCAATCGGTTCTCCCAAACCGTTAAAAATACGGCCTAAAAGTCCTTCGCCAACACGAAGCTCAAGCGGCTGATCCAAAAATTCGTAAGTTGTTTCTCCAAGGTCAAGCCCTGTTGTTGAACCGAAAATCTGAACAACGGCTGCAGTTTCAGAAAGATCTATTACACGACCTGTGCGTTTTTCACCCTGACGGTCGCGTACATAAACTGTTTCACCATAAAAAATATTTTCTGTACGGCGGACAACAATGATAGGCCCGTCTATGGAAGTTACTCCTCTGTATTCAACACCTTTCATGCTATACCCACCTTATGATAAATCTGTTCAAGTTCCCCAAGCTGATCTTCAAGATGTCCTTCAACAATCTTGATTTTTTCAAGCTGGTCATTAGGAATTTCAGATTTTATACGAGTAATTTCTTCTTTTACCGGCAAAGAATTAACCCTTACAAGCGGAGCACCGGCTTTTATAACAGCCAGAGAACGTTTATAGAAGGTCATCATCAGTACAAGAATTGCAATCTGTTTTTCGGCAACACAATAAGTATCTACCGGATCAAAAGAATTCTGCTGTAAGAAACCGTTCTTTATCATATCAGAAACAATAAGAACAAGACGCTCAGTTTCCGGCAATGCATCAGGTCCTATAAGGCGGACAATCTGCTGCAACCTCTGTTCTTTTTTAAGAAGCTCAATCGCCTGAAGACGAACTGTTGCCCAGTCAGGATTCTGACTTTCCCACCAGTCTTTAACTTCATCTGCGTATTCTGAATAAGAATCTATCCAGCTGATTGCAGGATAGTGACGTGCATTTGCAAGTTCGCGATCCAATCCCCAAAAACAGCGGATAAAACGTTTTGTATGCTGGGTAACAGGTTCAGAAAAGTCACCGCCTGGCGGAGAAACTGCTCCAATAATAGAAACTGAACCTTCTTTGTGGTTAAGGGTTGTAACACGTCCGGCTCTTTCATAAAATTCCGCCAGGCGGGTCGGTAAATATGCCGGGAAACCTTCTTCCGCAGGCATTTCTTCCATACGTCCGGAAAGTTCACGCAATGCTTCGGCCCAGCGGCTTGTAGAATCTGCCATAATTGCAACAGCCATTCCCATATCGCGGAAATATTCGGCAAGAGTAATTCCCGAATACAGCGAAACTTCTCGCGCTGCAACCGGCATGTTTGAAGTATTTGCAATAAGGATTGTTCTTTCCATTAAAGAACGGCCTGTGCGTGGGTCAATAATTTCAGGGAATTCGTTAAGAACTTCCGTCATTTCGTTACCGCGCTCTCCGCAGCCGATATATACGATTAAGTCTGCATCACACCATTTTGCAACAGCATGCTGCGTCATTGTTTTTCCTGTACCAAATCCGCCTGGAATTGCTGCCGTTCCACCCTTAGAAAGCGGGAAGAAAACATCAATTACGCGAAGACCTGTAACAAGCGGCTCGCTTACAGAAAGTTTCCTAAAATAAGGACGAGCCTTACGAACAGGCCAATACTGAGAAAGTTTTATTTCTTCATCAAATTCAGTAGTTGCAATTACATCATCAACAGTGTAGTCACCAGTACCTGCAAAAGTTTTTAAACTTCTTCCACGAACGGTTGGCGGAACCATAATTGTATGTAAAATTGAACTTGTTTCCTGAACAGTTCCCAAAGGATAGCCTGGATTTATTGGAGTACCAACCTTTACATCTTCTCCGGCAGCAGTTTTTCCTGCTTCAAAATGCCATTTTTTCTGCAAATCCAAAGCTTCTGAAGTTTGCCCTGCAAGCAGGAACGCTCCTTTATCTTCATACATCGATTTTAAAGGACGCTGAATACCATCGTAAATAGTTCCAACAAGTCCAGGACCTAAATGAAGTGATAAAGGACGTTCAGTACAATATACTTTTTCGCCTACATGAAGGCCAGAAACATCTTCATAAACCTGTAAAGTGGCCATTCCTTTATTCTGACGTATAATTTCGCCTGTAAGACGTTTTTCGCCAACATGAACAACATCGTATAAGCCGCAGCCTTCAAGGCCTTCTGCAAAAACAATCGGGCCGGAAACTCTGGTTACTTTTCCTTCAATCATTCTGGAATCCTCCCGCAAAACAATTTTTCAGCCAGTGACTTTCCCTGCTTTTCTTTTATTTCACAGACAAGCTCTTCAAGGGTTAACCTGCATTTTACAGATTTATCCTCTGCTTCAAGAATTACACCTTCATGAACTGTAATTCCACCGGTTTCCAGCTGACCTGTTTTTTCAAAAGATGTTTTCTGTACAGAAAGTAAATCTTTACCTAATTCAGCGGATAAATATTTTTCTACACCTGAAACTTCAAAACCGTAAACAAGTGCGTTAATTTTCTTATTTGCAAAAATATTCCGAGCTTTACTAAAAAGAGTTTTAATTAATTCAAAACGCTTTTCCTGGGAAATGGATTTTAAATAAGAGTCAATTGCTTCAGATACAGACTTATCAATATAAGAAACAAGATATCTTTGTTTTTCAAGAGGAAGAGCAGCTTCTCCGTTGTGCTGAAATTGCTTTAATTTTGCATCATAGAAACTGTTCCTTTCTTCTTCAGATTTCTTTAATCTGTTTGAAACATCAGCAAGAATGCGGCTTGATTCAGATTCAGAATCAGTTAACGTTTTTTCTGCTTTTTTTCTTGCATCTGAGAGAATCTCTTTATCAAGTGCTTCTGTAGAACGTAATTCTTCCATGCTCTTTTCCCCGTAATTTAAACTTCTATGCCGATAGCTTCCCGGATAGAATCTGTAAGCGTTTTCTTGCCCTGAAGATGGCCTTGAATTCCAGGGATTTCAACAATCAAAGGATAATCTCCGCCCTGCTGCCATTCAAGGACTTCTTCTTCAATCATAGCAGTAACGCTTTCCGTTAAAATGAGAACTTTAGGACGGCCGCCTTCAACCGGCGCAGACAATGTTCCACCCCGTCCTGTAATTCTGTTAAAAGCCTCTATGGCTTCATCGCGAGTTAAAGCTACGGCGCCCTGCACTCCCACTAAAGAAAATGCCAGCACCAGCTCCCGCTCACCGATAATAAAATATTGCATTACAGAATAATAATAAGAAGAGCTACAAGGAATCCCCAAAGACAAATACCTTCGGCAAGACCAACGAAAGGAAGAGCTTTACCAGAAAGTTCTGCATTTTCGCTCATAGCACCCATAGCAGCAGCACCAATCTTACCTACGGCCATACCACCACCGATACATGCAATACCAACTGCCAGAGCTGCAGCAAAGTATTTTAATACAGAAGCGCCTGAAGCAGCACCTGAAGCATCCTGTGCAAAAAGAGCAGCACCTGTAAGCAATACTGTTGCAAAAGCAAATAATTTTTTATTCATAAAAACACCCCTATAACAAATTTCTTATATTAAAACCTGATGTCTGAATTCTTTCAGTACAACAGAATTTTGCCTGTTTTTCAGAAATAACTTTTTTTTAATTATTCCTGACTTTCTCCGTAAGAAAATTTAAATGGCTTAAATTCCCTGCCGGTTTCGTTAAAGAACTTAGAAAAGAATTCATAATACTGCAAACGTATTACCTGAATTGCAACAATCATTCCTTCAAGAACTATAACAACTGCGTTACCGATAATCAGAATCACAATTCCGCCGGCACCACCAACCATGTGAGTCATAGTATGAATTATATAACCCAAAACTGCATGTGAAAGGGCAAATGCACCAACACGCATAAAACTGATTGTATTAGAAAGATAATTAGAAATTACTTCGATAATTTCTACGATACCTGCAATCAACGCAGCACCAAAACCGTTTTCCAGAACAGGACGCTCTCCGTCTACAATTCTTTCAAAAACTTCACCGTAAGCGGCAAGGAACAAAGTTAAACCAATTATAATCCAGTCGTAAACAGCAGGTTCATGCTTAAATGCCGCAATACGGATTGCAAAAGAAATTACATACCAGAAGAACAGCGCACCTGCAAGACCTGTTTTTCCAAATAAAGCAGAACCGATTTTTCTTCGGTTAATATTATTCAAAATATTAATGATAAGTCCGCAGCTGTTAATTACAAATCCTACAGCAATAGAAAAACCAAAGAACATGAACATATTCTTAATTGATTCCGGATTAGAAGACGGCATCATCTTTAAAATCGGAGCACGCGGAGTTCCAAAAAGCCCGGTAACGAATTCTGCAAACGGTTCAAGAAGACTTTCATTAGAAAAGAATTCACCGGTAAGAAGTCCCATTATTGAAGAACTTATACCGATTGCGATAAATACAGGAGCAAACTTGTTCCAGTTGCCAACTTTTACAATCTTCAAAGCCATCAAAACACCAAGAAGAAGGAAAACAAGTCCCTGTCCGCAATCGCCGAACATAATTCCAAAAAGAATTGTAAAGAACAGCGCAACAAACGGGGTCGGATCAATGGCACCATAAATCGGTGAACCATAACTGAAAATCATGCGTTCAAAAGCTCCGACCAAAGAGCCGTGTTTCAATTCAACAGGAACCTTTACATGTCCTGCTGCAACCGATGGAACTTCCGAAGGCTTAAACTCACGGATTGCAATACGGCCTTCTGTAAGTTTATCCAGTTCCTGCATAATAGAAGCAGAAGCATATTCAGGAATCCATCCTGTGATTCTGTAAACCATATGAGTAGATTCAAGTTTATTTTCTGTTGCCCGAACCTGATATGCCAGAGAATAAGATTCAAGAAGCTTAAACAGCATGTCCTTATGTGTATCAGCAAAGTTCTTTCTTTCTTCAGCAACTTTTTCAAGGTCTTTTTCGGCTTCCAAAGTCTGATTTTTAAGGCCTTCAAGAACATTGTCAGGAATTCCTTTAAAATCCTTCGGGATTTCCATTTCAGAAAAACCAAAGCGCTTTAATTCTGTATCCAGCGCAAAACGTCCTTTTTTAGAAGAAGCTGCAAGAATTGTTGATTTATCATTTCCAAGCTGAATAATTGCCGCTCTTTCGCCAATGGCAAATTTTAATTCTTCAAGAACGGCAGGATCAATTTTACCGATTCTTAACGTTAAAAAAGAAAGATGTTCAAGATCTGAATAAGCTGCCTTTAAATTAGAGAAAGCAAGTGCTTCACGATAAGTTTCTTTTATTCTTTTAAGGCTTTCAGACATTTCAGATTCACGTTTTTTCAACGCTTCTACAGAATCCAAAATAGATTTAGCCTTTGCAAAATCATCATATTCTGGCAAAGAACAATCAAGATTTACTTCAGTGCGATCAGCAATATTCAAATATACTCTTGCCTGCTGAAGTTCCTGATAAATTTCTTTTTCTTTATTCGGCTTCTGACCGGCTTCGCCGCTTGCCGTTATTGTATCTTCAAACTGAAAAACGCCCTTTTTCCCTAAAAACGCAATGACTTCTGTAATATCCTGTTTTAGAGTCATAAGTTCAATAAGGCGCATTTGCGTTGTTCTTGCCATTTTCCTACCTCTTTTTTATCGGTGTAGCACCAGTGAGTTCCATTGCCAGAGATTCCTCAACTCCTAAACGAATAGACTCAACAGCAGCACAAATATTTTCATATTCATTCTGTTTAACTTTAAACCAGCTGACCAGAACCATTGTAGACAACGGATACTGATGAAGTTTAGCTAAAGCAGATGTATTTTCCTTTCTTCTAAAACATTGTCCTACCCAGCACGGATCAATAACCCATTTATCCGCATCTGTTTTTTGATTAACACAATCAGAATATTTCCAGTCTGCCCAGACAGAATAATCTTTAATATCCCAATTTGCAATCATAATTGCGGGACCTGCAAACAAATCAGTTTCAAGATGCCTGTCATTTTCGTAAACAAGACGTGCAAGAATATCTTCTGTCTTCATGTCGTAGTAAACCTTTAAACGCAGAACCCAAAGAATATTCTTTAAAACAATGCTTTCAAGTATAAATTCACGAATCGGCTTTTTTTCAACAGGCGGAAGTTCCTCAAGGGAAGCCCACAAAGTTTTTATATACTGCAAATCGAGCCTGTTATCCAAAAACTGAATATCTTTAATTTCAGGAACAGAATTATACCAGGCAAAAGGAGAATTTTCTGTAATTCCCGCAAGATTCGGCCATGCATTATAATTCAGCATATTATACGGACTTATATCAGTTAAAACAGGACATTCTTTTTTACCAAGACTAAGGCTTGCTCCGATTTTTTTTAAATTTTCATATTCATAATACTGAAGCAATACAGATAGAATTTTATATGGTTTTGTAAATGTTTCGAGAAGTTTTTTATATTGAATGATAAAACGTTCAAGAGCTTTCTGTTCTATCAATTTTGAAAGCAACAGTTCCGGAACATTCGGCAATTCTTCGTCAAAAAGAATCGGCCACAATTCCGTTAACGAATGAACGGAAAAAAGCTTTGAAACGCGAGATTCTACAAAAGATTTTGGTAACATGCCGTGAATCTTGGCATTTGTATACGCGATAGCTCCAGAACGATCCAGCACAATAACTTCCTAAGCAGAAAATAATATTGATTCAAGAAATGAGTTAAAAGAATTTACATCTTTTTCTGCATTCTGAACATCAGATTTGTACTTTTCAAGAATTTTATCATGCTCTGAAGTAAGTTCTGAAATTTTTCCCTGATAGTCAGATTCAAGCTTTTGAGCCAAATCCGCATACTTTTTTTTATATTCAGCATCCGCTTCAACTCTTGCTGCGGTTATACGTTTTGAAGCTTCTGACTGTGCTTCAAAAACAAGCATTTCAGCATCTTTTTCAACATCAAGAAGGTGACCGATTACATTCTGTTCTTCGCTCATCTTACGAAATCCTCCTTAACACATACAAAGCTGCATTTTTCGGTAGATTACAAAACATCTCAACCCTAAATACAACTTTAACAACAGCATTTTAACCTGTACCCGTACCATAAATTATAACAGGATAACAGGTTAAAACCCGCAGATACTATATTTTACATTGATTTTTCACAGGAACATATTAAATCGTATATTTCTTCAGCAGAATGCGCATTTACCAAAGCATTACACAATTCCTGATGGTGTAAAAGCTCTGCAAACTGCTTCATAATCTGTAAATGACGTTCCGTTTCATTCGGAGAAAACAAAAGCATAAAGATAACATGAACCGGCTTATTATCCAGAGCATCATAATCAATTCCGCTGCGGCTTACGCCAATTGCGCCAACAACACCTTTTACAGAGTTAGCAATTGCATGCGGAACAGCAATCCCCGGAATAATTCCAGTTGTCATTTTATTTTCGCGCTCTTTTAAAGCTGCAAGAGCCTCTGCACGGTCTATTCCAGGCTGTGCAGAAACCAGGACTTCAACAAGCTCTTCAAATAATTCATCTTTATCTTCGCTTTCTAAATCAGCGATAATATTTGAGGCAGGAAAAATCTCTGAAAACATAAGCAATCCTTATTTAGATTCTTCTTTCCACCATTCGCTTGAAGTTGCCTGTTCAGCAGTCTTTTCAACAGCCTGAGCTGCACCAGACAAATCAGCTTTTACAGCCGGTTTTTTATTTAATACTGCAAGACCAATGGCTGTTACAAAGAACAACACAACAAGAACGCAAGTAGTTTTTGTCAAAATATTAGCAGAATGCGAACCAAAAGCAACGGAAGCACCGCTTCCCATAATTCCACTTGAACCTTCTTCATTCTGTGCCAATACAAGCAATACAAGTAATACACAAATAAAAACAAATGCTATAAGAAGGATAGTACCAATAATTCCCATATATAACGCTCCAAAACTAATAGTGCATGTATAATAGCTAAATTAAAACTGTTTGTCAAACACAACAGCATCGTTATTAATAAAAAAGGGGGCAGTCGCCCCCTCGTTCCCAAGTCCTCACTGCGTTGCGGTCTTGTACACTACCCCCACTAGCGGGGCTCAAGCGCCGCCTCCGCAACGCCCTGCTTTTACAGACTTTGCTTACAATACACAGATCGGAACAAATGTCTCTGCTTTAAGAGCTGCACCACCAATCAAACCACCGTCAATATCCGGCTGTGCAAGAAGTTCCGGTGCATTGCTTGCTTTCATTGAACCGCCGTACTGTATGATTACTTCATCAGCTACTTTCTGGTTGTAAAGCTTTGCAATGTATCCGCGGATAAATTTATGAATTGCCTGAGCATCAGCAGGAGTTGCAGTTTTTCCTGTTCCGATTGCCCAAACAGGTTCGTAAGCGATTGTAACATTTTTCATCTGTTCTTCTGTAACGCCTGCAAGACCTGCAGAAAGCTGGAATGCACAAACCTGTTCAGCTTCCCCGGCTTCTCTTTCGCTCAAAAGTTCACCAATACAAAGATCAACTTCAAGACCACTCGCAAGTGCCTTACGAACTTTTTTGTTAATCAATTCATCACTTTCACCAATTTCGTGGCGGCGCTCAGAATGTCCAAGAATTACAGCCTGACAGCCGATATCTTTAAGCATTTCGCATGAAACTTCACCGGTATGAGCACCGTTATCTGTTGCGGCACAATCCTGTGCTGCAAGAAGAATGTTTGAACCTTTTACAACCTGTGCAACAGCATCAAGATATACAAAAGGAACACCAATCATATATTTGTTTGTTTTTCCTTTTAACTGTTCAACAAGGTCTTTTGCAAGACTAACTGCTTCAGCCTTGTTTGTGTTCATTTTCCAGTTTCCGGCAATATAATGTGTACGTGACATGTTTTTTCTCCCATAAAAAATCAAGAAGGAAGCATCAGCTTTCGATTGACTTTTTAAGCACATTCGTAACGAATTGAGAATGTGCAGTTGATATGAAAGTTTGCAACGCAAACTTTTTGCGAGTTTGAGCTGAAGGCTGCTCAAACTCGTGTTTTTAGCGCAAAAATTATTTTTGAGCTAAAATACTGATACCAGGAAGAGTTTTACCTTCCAGGAACTCAAGTGATGCGCCGCCCCCAGTTGAAACGTGGCTCATTTTGCTTACAAGACCGCATTTGTTTACAGCTGCAACTGAGTCGCCGCCGCCAACTACAGTCATAGCTCCGCGGCCAGTTGCTTCTGCAACAAGCTGTGCTACAGTTGCTGTACCTTTAGAGAAGTTTTCAAATTCAAATACTCCGACAGGTCCGTTCCATACAATTGATTTTGCACTGCCGATTGCCTTTTTATACAATTCAACAGTTTTTGGACCAACATCAAGAGCCATAAGATTATCAGGAATATCAATTCCGTCGATTGCAACAGGAGCAGAATCTGCACTGTATTCAGCAGCGCCTACGTGATCAACAGGAAGAATTACTTCAACACCTTTTGCCTTAGCATCAGCAAGAAGTTTTTTTGCAACATCTGCAAAATCATCTTCTACAAGAGAGCGGCCAACTTTATATCCCTGAACTTTAAGGAATGTATAAGCCATACCGCCTCCGATTACCAAGGCACTTGCGTTTTTCAAAAGTGATTCAAGAACAGCGATTTTTGAAGAAACTTTTGCACCACCAATAATTGCAACCATCGGTTTTGGCGGATCTTTTAGCATCGGTTCAAGATATTTAACTTCTTTTTCCATAAGGAAGCCGCCAACGCTTTCTACCGGCATAAATTTTGCAATAGAAGCTGTTGAAGCATGGTCACGGTGAGCTGTACCAAATGCATCGTTAACAAAGATATCTCCATAAGTTGCAAGTTCTTTTGCCATTACATCGCGTTCAGCAGCATCTTTTGAAGTTTCTTCTTTGTGGAAGCGTGTATTTTCAAGCATCATAACGCCGCCTTCCGGAAGAGCGTCAATAGCTGATTTCTGTCCAAGAGCATCAGAAGCAAAAACAACCTTGCTTCCCAATTTCTTTTCAAGATATTCAGCAACCGGCTTCATGCGGTTCTTGCCGTTAATGAACTTTTCTGCATCTGCTTCTGTCCATGTTTTTCCGGCTTTTTCTGCTTTTTCAGCAGCCTTTTTAACATCTTTTTTAGGATCACCAAGGTGACTCATCAAAACAAGAGAACGAGGCTTCTGTTCAAGAATATATTTAATTGTAGGAAGAGCAGCCATGATACGAGTATCATCCTGAACTACTCCATCCTTCATCGGAACGTTAAAATCAACGCGCATAATTACACGTTTACCAGCTAAAGCAACATCCTTAACAGTCTTAATCATTTTTTTCTCCTATAAAGAAACTGTGAAAAAATTTCAATTTTTGAACAGTTTCTTTATGCCGTTCCGTAATGCAAGTATCATAATCAGGCATGAGGAACGGCAGTTTATATACAAGTTTCCAAAAGGAAACTTGTGAAGATAAAAACAGCCGCTATTACAGGCTGTTTTTATCTAATTCTCCTATAATTCGCCTATTATCCTATTATATAGGTAATATATACAACAATTATGCATCAACTTTGAATACAAGTGATACAGTCATATTCTACGATTATTATACAGCTATCCGCGATAAATTTTCCAGTATTAAACGCCAAATTCGCACAAAATAGGACAAATTCATTCATTCATCATTTCTGTCAAATGCTTTGCTTTGTACAAGGCCTTGTCCGCTTTTTGAATAAACGCATTAACCTTACCAAAACAATCTTTTCCTCTTTCTGCAAACCCCATACTGATTGTTAAATTATAAGGAAGTTTTTTAACTACAAGCTGATGGCGCAAAGAAGATAAAATTTCTTTTTCAATAAAGAAAACATCTTTTTCATCTTTTTCCCAGCACAAAATCACGAATTCATCGCCACCGTAGCGCGCTAAAAAACAATCCCGCTCAAAACAGACTTTTTTCAAAACATCAGCCACAAGAGAAATTGCAGAATCGCCTTCTATATGACCGTACTCATCATTTATTCTCTTAAACTTATCAATATCAAGCATTATAAGATACAGATTTTTTGTAGGACGCACTTCATTTATACATTTAGCGATATAATCATCGAAAACCCGTCTATTGTTCATCCTTGTAAGTCCATCCTGACTTACATTTGCAATCCGCATATCAAAAAAGATAAGTACAAGTCCAACTGCAAAAAAAGCCCAGACAGTAGAAGGTCCTCTAATTAAAATAGTCAGAATACCGCCAGCCAGAGGAAAAACGATGAAAGAAATCAGCGTAAAAGTTCTTACAGGGCGATAAGATTTTCCTTTCCTTAATAAATAAAAGAAAACAATCAAAGACCCCAAGGTTGTATAACCATAAGTTATAATTCTCTGAATAAAAAACCAGCTGCCATGAAAACTTAAATTAGTTTCCGGGTCTATATAAAAAAGCAGGTTTAAATGAGGTGAAAGACAAGAAAGGACTGCAAGCACAAAGGCCGGAAAACTAATCCAGAATCTGCTGTATAATGAAAGTTCCTTTAATCTCTGGTTATTTAAACTGCTTATTACATTGACAACATACATAAACCAATACATGCAGACATATCCAGAAACCGCATAGATTAAAGCAACAAAAATATTCTGAAGATAATAATTAACAGCACCAGTAGTGCCAGACAACAGATAACTAGGAATTTCAAGAATAATAACAATTATATCGGCAATAACAGTTTTTACAAAAAGGATATTTAGCATCTGTTTATCCGTATCACGAATCATGTACAGCATAATCCAGAACAAAAGGACGAGACAAACAATACTGCTTTCAAAAATAAATAATTTATCCATTCTTAAAAAATTATATCTTAAAATATTTCTTATTCAAATGCGTAAAAAAGGATCTGGTACTATATTCAAAAAAAAGCTAAACCTGTTAAAACGCAGTAAAATGATACTAAGGTTTTAATTTTACTTCAAGCATAAAAGAATGGCACAAGAGAAAAAACTGGTATTTTTTTTGTATAAAATGATGAAAAGAATTGCGTCCCTGCGCATATTTTATGCGTGCGCAGGGACGCGCACCGTTCGTACCAAGGTGACAGTTTTCAAAGAAAACTGTCCTTTAACGAAAAACACGGAGGTTTTTCGTTAAAACTAATTATCCTCCGAGCCTGAATCTATCCTAACCGAGCCCAGATGAGTTACAAGACTATAATAATTTGTAAAGTTTGCATCACGACCAACAGAAACCGCATACATATTTACATACCAAAGGCCGTCAGAAGAAGAACCCCACACATCTTCATCAGAAGATTCAGGTATAACATTATTTGAGGCATTTACGTATTTTGCACTGTCGCCACGTCCAAATTCAAAAGTATGATTATTATCAAAACGACGCGGAAGCCATGCCTGTACGGCACCTCCAATAGAAACCTTTGCAGCATATGCATCTCCAGAGCCATTAGACATAAGCCTTATATAAACTTCCTGACTTGAAGAGCCTGGAATAAAAGGCGTTCTAGAACCTGCACTGGAACCTAACTGTTTATAGCCTAGAGTTTCTATAACCCGTCTTGCAGCTGCACTGCCATTACTTACAGTATTTACTGTTTCAACAGAATTGACGTCTGAATTAAGCCTTGTAGAATCTGCATAAATTTTATAATACACAGCTGTTCCAAGAACAGTAAACTCTCCAGAATCTGAATTAGAGGCGGTTCTAAACCTGAAATATTTTGTTGCATAGTCTTCAGTTGAATAATCAGGTCTATGATATACAGCGGGTGCGTCAAGCGAATAATACTGCTGCATTCCGCATGAAGACAAAAAAAGACAGAAAAAAGAAAGCATACAAAAAAATAAAATTCTGTTTCTTTCTATTTCTGTCTTATTCATATAAAAAAAAGTTTATTGGAATAAAAAAGTTACTCCGCTTTTCCGGAATTCTTTAATTCGATAAGGCGGCTTTTTGCAAGTTTTGCCCAGGAATCAGAAGGAGAAGCTTCTACTAAAGACTGATAAGCAGCTGCAGCTCCTGCATAATCCTGCTTTTCTTCAAGAACACGAGCAAGACTGAATTTTGCATGAGCAGCTTCAAGAAAATCTTCAAACTGAGAAGCAGATTTATAATTTTCTGCAGCCTTATCCAAATCACCAAGTTCTTCAAAGCAAACAGCAGCATTAAAATATGCAAGAGGTGCTGTATAAGATTTTTTTCCTTTTTCTACAGCAGAAAGCCATGCAGCTCCGGCAGAAGTATAATCTTTTTTCTGGAAATAAACTTCTGCAGCAAGCATGTTTGCACGCACACCAACTACACCAGATTTTCCAGTATATTCAGCAAGTGCAGACAAAGCCGAATCCTGACGGGCTGCAATACCTGCATCATCAAGGTCAGAAGACTTATTTGTTAATTCATAGGAAATCAAATCAATCTTTTCCAAACCTTTATTTACATTCTTTTCATTTATAAAAGCAAAAGCAATTACAGCCACAGCAGCTATTGCAAGCAAAGAAAAAAACAGAGTAAGAACTTTTCTGTTTTTATTTATAAATTCTTCCAATACATCTGAAACTGTTCTTTTTTCAACAATTTTCTGTTCCATTTTGTACCTCTTTCAGGTTAAATCCTTTTCTTCCCGAATATGCAATTCGTTTAACAGGCGGGAAACATACGTTCTCTGTATTCCCAAAATTTTTCCAGCCTTAGTCTGATTCCAGGATGTCTGATCAAGGATTTTACAGACATAAGCCTTTTTAAATTTATTTACCGCGGTCTTCAACGTCCTGTCGCCATCGGAAGATTCGCTATATTCTTCTGCTAAAACCTCCTCAAGAGGAAGCTTAACAATTTCTTTTGTTTCTTCAGCAGCTTTCATCGTTCCGGGGAGCCTCAAATCAGACAACTGAATATAAGGCGGCATTCCAAGAACACAAGCTCTTTCTACAGTATTTTCAAGTTCACGGATATTTCCAGGCCAGTAATAATTATGCAAAGCCTGAATAGCTTCGGGTGAAAAACCTGAAAACTTCTTTTTTGTTACCTCACCAAACTTTTGCAGAAAAAATTCAGAAAGAGGTTCTATATCTTCCTTGCGCTCACGCAAAGAAGGAATATTAATCGGCAGAACATTCAAACGGTAATACAAATCCGTTCTAAATGTTCCGTTTTTAACCATTGCTTCCAGATCCCTGTTTGTTGCCGCAACAATACGAACATCTACAGAAATAGTTTTACTGGAACCAACCGGTTCAAACTGTCTTGCCTGAATTACACGCAAAAGTTTTGCCTGCAAATCCAGAGGAAATTCACCTATTTCATCCAGAAAGAGCGTTCCGCCATCAGCAGCCTTGAACCTTCCTTCCTGTTCAGAAACGGCATCAGTAAAAGCTCCTTTAACATGACCGAACAACTCACTTTCCAAAAGAGAAGGTGAAAGAGCGGCACAGTTTACCCTTATAAAAGGTTTGGAACTTCTTAAGCTTTTTAAATGAAGCTGTTCTGCAAACAGCTCCTTGCCTACACCACTTTCACCGGTAATTAAAACCGAAGAATTAGTAACGGCAACTTCTTCTATAACGTGGATTAAATCAAGAACAGAAGGACTTTTTGCAATAAAAGTGTGATAATCACTTCTTGATGAACCTGCAAGATGCAAAGGCAAAGTATTTAAATAATTTGTTTCTACTTTCTTTGCATTCTGATAAGCAATACTTGCCTGATCGCAAAGTATTTTTAATATTTCCAAATCTGAACTGTCAAAATTTCTTCCGTCAGACTTATTAATCAGCTCTACAACTCCGATGCATTTACCCTTTACGAGAAAAGGATAAACTATCATTGTATGCAAAACATAATCCGGCGAAATTCTTTCGTTTGGCGAATATCTAAAATCAGATTCAACATCGTCAATTATTACCGGAATGTTATTTTCTATCGTCCACCCGGCAATACTGTTTCGCTCAACGGTAGTATTAGTCAACTTAGAGCCGTCCGGGCTAATAGTTGCATAATATACCAGTTCCTTACTCTTCTCTTCTTCCAGAATAACAGAAGAAGCTTCACATTCAAGCAAACGCATCGCCGATTCCAAAATGTACGTCAGCAATGCGTTTTCGCTTGAATAAGACGAATTTATCTTTGCGTTTATTTCAATGAGTGCTGTTAATTTCGCTGCATCTGAAACTGCCATAACACTTCATCGAACGCAAAAAGCTATTCATTATTTTTTGTTTTCATAAAGTCGCCAAGAGTAAAGGCTCCGTCGTCATCATCTGATGAAGAAGACATATAGCGGGATATTTCATCACGCTGCTGCTTCTTTTTGTATTCTCTTACAGAGAAAGCAGCCTTTTCTTTTTCAACATTGATGTCAACAACGTAAACATTAATCTTGTCGCCAACATTGTATTTCTTTACAGCTTCTTCAAACGGAACTTCGCGGTCATCGCTAAGGTTAGACTTATTTACAAGTCCTTCAATTCCGCATGGAGCTTTTACAAAAAGACCAAAGTCTGTAATTGATGTAATTTCTCCTTCCAGAGTTGAACCTGTGCTGTATTCAGAAGCAAACTGTTCCCACGGATTATCCTGAAGCTGTTTAAGACCTACACGAATCCGGTGATTTTCCGGGTCGTTTTCAAGAACTACAACTTTAACTTCCTGATCTACAGCAAGTTCGCTGCCAGGATGCTTAACTTTCTTTGTCCATGAAAGATCATCTACATGAAGGAATCCGTCAATTCCGTCTTCAATAGAAACAAATGCGCCAACGTTTGTAAGTTTTACAACCTTTCCGTCAAGTTTTGTTCCTACAGGATATTTTTCTGCAATTGTATCCCATGGATTTTCTGTAACCTGTTTAAGACCAAGAGAAACACGACCAGCCTGAATATCATAACCTAAAATCATGCATTCAAGTTCATCGCCAACTTTAACCATGTCAGACGGTTTGTTGATTTTCTTTGTCCATGAGAATTCGCTTACGTGTGCAAGACCTTCAATACCTTCTTCAAGTTCAATGAAAGCACCAAAGTCTGTAAGCTTTGTAACCTTTCCTTTTACAGTATCATTTACATGATATTTTTCTTCAAAGTGAACCCAAGGATCTTCTGAGAAATGCTTCAAAGAAAGGTTAATGCGTTTTTCTTCCGGTTCAAGACGAATTACTTTAAGTTCAATTTCCTGACCTTTTTTAACAAAGTCTTTAGGACGTGTTACGTGTCCCCAACTCATGTCGTTAATATGCAAAAGACCGTCAAAACCGCCCAAATCAATAAATGCACCAAAACTTGTAAAGCTCTTTACTGTGCCTTTTACTGAATCACCGATTTTTACAGTTTCAAAGAATTTTTCACGATTTTTATCTATCTGTTCTTCAAGATACTTTCTGCGGTTAACAACAACGTTTGCCTTGTTATCTGAATACAAACGTTCAACGTAGAACAATGATTTTGTTCCTACGATGCTTTCAGGCTTTTCAACTTTCTGACTGTCTGCCTGACTGATTGGCAGGAATGCATGAATATCACCGCCAAGGTTAACCTCATAGCCGCCTTTTACGACTTTTGAAATAGTTCCAGAAACCGGCTGTTTTTCATCAAATGCCTTGCGGACATCTTTCCACATCTGTTTTGCATCTGCCTTTGATTTAGAAACTTCCGGACCGTTTCTACCATTTTTCTTAAGAAGAACTACTGTAATTACATCCCCTACTTTCGGCAGATCATCTGCGAACTCCGTTACAGGGAGTCTAGCCTCTGATTTGTACCCAATATCAAGAAATACTGAGTCGCTGGTTACCTGAATGACGCTGCCGTCTACAAGCTGTCCGTCCTCCAAAGTTCCCATACTTTTCAGAGATTCCTCTAATTGTGTCTGGATGCTGTTCTTGGAGTCCTGAGCAGCTTCCTTTTCCACTTCCATTTGTTCCATATTAAACCCTTTTTTTATGAATTTTGCTTAAGATTATCTCACAAACCTGTTCTATGGTCAAGTCAGATGTATCCACGTACACCGCATCAGGAGCAATCTTCAACTTGCCTTCAGCCTTATTTTTATCTATTTCATCACGTTTTTTAATGGCTTCTTTTATTTCTTCCAGAGACATTCCGCTTACACCCTGATTAAAACGACGCTGTGCCTGAACATCAAGCGACGCATCAAGATAAAACTTATATTCAGCCTGAGGAAAAACAACAGTTGTCATATCGCGGCCTTCACAAACAATATCCAAAGAATTTGTGATTTCCTGCATACGTTCGTTTACAAGATGACGGATCTTTACAATAGAAGAAACCTGAGCGGTATTAGCACTTATGCGGTCATCATGCAGATGACTTTCAACATCTGTTCCATTAAGAATAAGATGAGAATCTTTATATTCAAGTTTCTGTTTTTTGCAGAATTCTACGATTTTTTCTTCATCTTTTAAATCTGATAAATCAAAACCGCCGTCCAACAATGCCATTGTAAGGGCACGGTAAAAACTTCCGCTGTTCAAATACGTTACGCCAAGTTTTTCTGCAACAATCCCGGCAATAGTGCTTTTTCCTGTTCCGGCAGGTCCGTCAATCGCAATAATCATTTATTCACTCCGTTAAACGTTATTTTTTTTACAAAGTTTCAGCAAACCGTCAACTTCTTTTGCAGAAAGTTCACGGAACTCACCGCTTTTTAAATCTCCGGTTAAAATATTACCTATACGGATTCTTTCAAGCGACTTTATTCCAATTTCCTTAGATTCAAAAACTCGTCGGATTTCACGATTTTTTCCTTCTGCAAGGACAATGCTCATTCTGCGCGCATTAAGCTGAACAGCATCTATACATCGGTAAAACACCCCGTCTATTCTAAGACCTTTTTTAAACTCATCAGCAAGAGTTCTGGGAATCGGAAGACTTGTATCAACCACATATTCTTTTTCAAGTTCCGAAGAAGGATGAGAAAGACGGGCGGCAAAATCTCCGTCATTTGTAAAGATAATTAAACCTGAACTGAACATATCAAGCCGTCCGACATTGTAAAGCCGTTCAGAAAATGCCGTTTTTAATAAATCAGATGCAACCGGACGACCTTTTTCATCCGAAAGAGAACACACATAACCTGCTGGTTTATTCAATAATACATAACGTTTTTTTTCTTCAAGAAAAACAGGATTTCCGTCTACACAAACCTTATCAGATGGCGTAACCTTTGTTCCCAGTTCAACCACTACATTTCCGTTTACCGTGACGCGCCCGTCTAAAATTATTTTTTCTGATGCACGCCTGCTTGCAACTCCGCAATGAGCCAGATATGCCTGAAGGCGCACAGAATCTTTTTTTCCAGATGAATCAGCGGGAAAGTTCAAAGCGTTCACTCTCCTCTTTATCAAGCCGCGGCAAATCCGCAATACTTTCCAAACGGAAGAATTTTAAGAATTCTTTTGTAGTACCGTATTGAATAGGTTTTCCAGGAATATCCTTTCTGCCAACTTCTTTAATAAGATTTCTTTCAACAAGAAGACGAATCATATTATCAGCTGCAACACCACGAATCGCTTCAATCTCTGCACGGGTAATCGGCTGGGAATATGCAATTATAGATAAAGTTTCTATTGCAGAGCGGGAAAGTTTTCCTTCGTTCTTACTGCCATACTTTTCTTTTAAAACATCCCATAAATATTTTTTTGGAACCAGTGCCCAGCCACCCCGAATCTGTGCAAGTTCAATACCAGAATTTTCGGCAGTATATTTTTCTTTTAACTGTTCAATGCACTGTGCAACAACTTCTTCTGAAAGCTGAGCAGAATTGGCAAGTGATTTTTCTGTCTGCGGTTCATGCTCCAAAAAAAGAACCGCCTCTAATAAAGCTGCTTCTCTAAACAAATCCAAATTAACCTCTGTCTTATATTTTCGCTTTTCAGGCTTTAGCTTTTATCCGCATAGAAAAACATTATACGCAGCAAAAAGTCAAAAAGTTTACGCAGCCTGATAGCGACATATCTTTATATCACCAAACAGCTTGTTTTGGTAGATGGAAGCCAATTTAAATTTTACAGCTTCAAGCAATGCCATAAAAGCACAAATTACATCCATTTCGTTTCCACGGCGGACAATTAAATCTGTGAACATGCATTCACCCTTATTATCAAGCAATTCTGTCATCAAAGTAATTTTTTCATTTATTGAAACTTCTTCATACATATTGATGATTTTTTCATTTGAATAGACAGAAACCATATCATGGAAAATTTTCTGCATCTGCTGGAGCAAATCCCAGGTATCAACTTTTTCCCACTGGGAAGATTCATCTTCAAACGGAAGAACACGCTGTATTTTCTTGCGTTCAAAGCTCCATTCATTGGCTTCTTCCTGCTCTTCCATAAGGGAAGAAAGCTTTTTAAATTTCTGGTATTCAATAAGCTTTTCAACAAGTTCCTGACGCGGGTCTTCAATTTCATCATCATCTGCTGAAATTTCAATCGGCAGAAGCATACGGCTTTTTATATAGATAAGTTTTGCAGCCCAGCTATAAAATTCTGACAAATCGGCTAAATCAGTCTGTACTGCATAATCAAGATATTCAAGATACTGCTCGGTAATTTCAGCTATAGGAATATCATAAATATTTACTTTACTTTCACGAATCAAAGTCCAAAGTAAATCAAGAGGACCTTCAAATTCTCCGGCTGTATATTCGCGGTGCTTTTTTACAGCAACGCCTTCACCCTGTTCAGAAACATTATCTTCCAGTGCACTCATAAGCTGCCTCCAGGGAAAACTTTTTTCTAAAATCGGAAGAATCCATAAATTTTCGGATTCCCTGTTCAGAAAGCCGGCTTAGGCATCCGGCATAAAAATCCCTGTCTATACAATCGGCAGATTCTGGCAAAATCTCAAGCATGGGAGTTAAAATAAATGAACGTTCACACAACCTGGGATGAGGAATTTCCAAATCTGGCAAATTAATTTTTAAATTACCAAATAATTCAATATCAATATCAATGGAACGCGGACCAAATCTGATTTCTTTACTACGGTCACGTCCAAGCTCAGCTTCTATTTTATGGATTTCTTTTAGTAGCTTTTGAGGAGAACAGGTTTCAGACAAAAAGCCAAGAACAGCCATGTTATAAAAATCGCTCTGATCTGTTACATACATTGCCTTTGTAACATAAACAGATGAAAGCGACATTTTATCACCTGATTCCTTAAAAATATTCCTGAGTTCCAGGCAGGCTCTGCCTAAAAGTTCTACAGGTTCCAGACGATTATAAATTTTATTTGAGCCAAGCCCAAGAACTACAGGAATCATAAGCTTTTAAAACAATTCAGAAGGAATTTCTTTTTTTGCAGAGGTTTTAGCCGCTGAACTTCCTTTTGCAGTAAGTTCAACACGGTTTTCAGAATCTGCTGTGCCTTTTACAGCAGCCTTTGCTTCTGCTATTTTTTCAACAGGTACACCTTCCTTTGTTTTCAGGACCTGTCCCGGGAAAAGTTTTTCACGAATCTGTCTTTCTATTTTATTTGCAAATTCAACATTCTGTTCAAGGAAGGCAACTGCGTTTTCCTTACCCTGTCCGACCTTTTCTTCACCGGCAGTATACCATGCACCTTTTTTATCGATAAAGCCATGTTTAACCGCAGAATCCAAAAGACTTGCCGCGCGGGAAATTCCTTTGCCAAAGTAAATATCCATTTCTACTTTGCGGAATGGCGGCGCAACTTTGTTTTTTACAACTTTTACGCGGACACGGTTACCTACAGCATCTTCAGAAGATTTTGAATCAATTGATTCTATGCGGCGGATTTCAAGACGAACTGAAGAATAGAATTTAAGGGCATTACCGCCGGTTGTTGTTTCAGGATTTCCGAACATAACGCCGATTTTCATACGAATCTGGTTTATAAACACAAGAATCGTATTTGACTTATTTACAGTTCCAGTAAGTTTACGCAAAGCCTGACTCATAAGACGAGCCTGTAAACCCATGTGACTGTCGCCCATTTCACCTTCAATTTCTGCCTGAGGCGTAAGGGCGGCAACAGAGTCTATTACGATAATATCAACCGCACCGCTTCTTACAAGACTTTCGGCAATATCCAGTGCCTGTTCTCCTGTATCCGGCTGAGAAACCCACAATTCATCAATATTTACACCAAGAGCCTTGGCATACTGCGGATCCAATGCATGTTCTGCATCAATAAAAGCCGCAATGCCTCCAAGCTTCTGAGCTTCTGCAATAGCATGCAGGGCAAGGGTCGTTTTTCCAGAAGATTCAGGGCCGTACATTTCTATAATACGTCCGCGCGGATAACCGCCTACACCAAGAGCTTCATCCAGAAGGATTGAACCTGAAGGAATAATATCCGTACCGGAAGTATTAGCCTTTGTTCCCAGTTTCATCAAGGAACCCTGACCAAACTGTTTTTCAATCTGAAGCCTTGCGGCTTCAAGCGCCTGTAATTTTTCTGACTGTTCACCTGACGCAAGTGTATTGTCTGCCATCTTTGCCACCTTTCCTCCCACCAAAAGATTAACGAGTAGTTTTAAAGCATTTGCTTTTCAACTATTTAATTGGACAGAAAATAAAATTTATGCAACTTTTTGAAAAAAAATTCAAAAAAATTCTAAAAAAATTTCAAAGTAACGGTAAAAAGCCTTAATGACGGCCGCCGGCTGCAAGCCGGCGGCCGCACAAATCACAATTATTCCGTACTTTATTTATCTTCTCAGTTCAACCGAACCGTTTACGCTTTGAAAAACAGAAATTCCGTTCAAAGCAAGTTTACCTTCCCTAAGCGCAACTTTTGCAAGAATCCTTACAGGTTTTTCGCCGTCAATTGCAGGAACAGGTTCTTTTTCAAAAAAAACAGGAACAATTCCTTCAACGCGCTTCATAGTCTCATAACCTACGAGTAAATCACAGGCATAAGATTCTCCTGCAGAGCGGGCATTAGAAATTCTACCCGTCCAGGAAACAACACAGTCAAGGTAAAGAGGAATATCAGAAGAAACCTCTTCATACGTATAGTTTTCCTGATTTTTTTGTATTGTATCAAATGTTGCATCTTTTAGATAGCCCATAAACACCTGAGATTTTTGTTTTATGGAAAAAGCTGCATTTGAATTTGCTATACGGTTAAGTTCAACTTTAGCAGCATTATCATTTTCTGCCTGAAAAGCAACAATCGCCTTGTCATAAGATTCCGTAATCTGCTTATCAGTTAAAATGTAGCGGTAAACAGAACCGGACAAATCTCTTTCCTGTGCATTCTTCTTTTCTGCATCTGACAGGGCAACCATATTCAAATTTGCTCTAGGCCCGGAAGTTTTCTCATGTGAAAACGGGAAAAAGAAAATTCCTGCAATTACCAAAGCTGCTGCAACGACAGGGACAAGAAGCCCCGCAACAAAAATCGGGTTAACACCAATTTCCGGATAGAACTGTTCTATACGTCCGCTGTCTACCCAGCGGCAGATTGTTTCGTAATCACCTTTGGAGCGTATAAACTCCATCGCATGACGCGCTATTTTATTACGCGGATCACTGTCTATAATATCCAGATAATAGCGTAATGCACGATCCGTATCTCCGCGCCGAAGGTATATCGCAGCCTGCCCCAGCAAAAGCCTTGTATCTGTCAGCTTAATTGTTCTTGCTTTTTGAAAACACCTGGACGCAGTTCCTGCATCACCTACATAAAGACATGCAGTTCCAAGAGTCAGATAATAATCAAAATTATCTTCAAAGTTTTCTCCACGGCTTTCAAGTAAAGTAATCGCTTTTGCAAACTGCCTCTGATTTATCAATGAGCAGGCAACATCCAAAACAGAACGGCGGCGCATATTTACATATTCCTCAAAGCATTCAGAATAACATCCAGCTCTGCATTTAAACGCTTAAGTTCTTCCTGATTTACAGTCATATCAGAATTTTCAAGTGTATTAATTTTTTCTATTAAAGAGCGGACATATTCAGGATCAAGCTGCTCTTTTTTTATCGTAGAAGCATCAAACGGAACTTCAGAAACTTCAACAGGAGCTTCTGTAACCTCTTCAACAAGAGGAGAAATTTCCTTTACCGGTTCTTCAGTTACAGGTGCCGGAGGAGGCAAAACTTCAACTTCAGCTTTCTTTTCTACCAGACCAGAAAGAAAACGACTGCCATTCGGTTCATAACCTTCCGTGCCAAGAACTGCATAAAATGTAATGGAAGTTTTCTGACCTGGAGCAAGCATAAAATCATTCCAGACTATATCAACTGCCGAATTCTGGTATGAAAGTATAGAAGAGAACGGACGCCCTACCCTGTAATAAAAACCATCCCAGTCGCCGGAAGAAACAACATCCTTATTTGCAAGCGTAACAGTTTTTGGCGAAGTTATACCTTTGCCAGACAAAAGGAACTGCAGCGCATTCACTGCGTTTTTTGAAAGAATCCAACGGTCTGTAATCATTGAATCAAACTGTAATTCTTCGTCAATTCTTCTAATTTGTGCCGTTGAAAAATCCGTATAGCCAAGTTCTCCAAGGATTGTATCAAAAATTCCGCGGATTGCAAAAGTCTGGCGTTCAGTACCAGTATTTGTTGTTTCAACAGAAATTTTTATCATATCCTCTGTTTCATTCGGAATTGAAGAACATATTTCCATTGAAACCTTTACATCTGCATTTACCCTGCCCTTACGAACAGTGTACACAATACTTCCGCCATTTTCCGAAGTATTTACAACAAAAGGTATTCCGCCGTCTTTGCTTAACTGATAGATTGCTTTACGGCTTCTTAGATAAAATCCGGTTGAAGAAAAACTGTTTCTGGAAGCAAGGACTGCTTTTGCAGAATTTTCAGGCGGTACAACAAAAACACCAAATGTTCCGCGCTTTTTAAAAAAATCAAGGCGAACAATTCCCTTAGAAACAGAAACAACTTTTTCCTTGCCTTGTTTTTCACTTTCATCATTGGATTCCTGTACAAAGACAAAAGAAACAGCTGAAAATAAAATCAAAAGAAAAGACAGTATTTTTTTCATTGTGCACCTGCCTTAGAATTATTCATCAACTTTTCTATTTCTTCTGCTTTTCGCTTTAAGAAAAGTATATCCGTATTAACAGCCGGAACTTTACCGGCAGAATCGAGGGAACGCTGTAAACTATCTACAGTTTCCTGAAGTTCGGCATTTTTATTTTTCTGTTCTTCAAGAGCAGAGGCCAAGGCCGTATTTTTATCTTTTTCAGCTTTCAGCTGACGCTGTAAAGAAACAAGACCGCCGGTTCTGCTTTCCCTAAGCTGTTTTTCGTAATTTTCTTTTGCAGCAAGATATTCTTCACCTGTCATGCGCAAAAGATAAAGCAGTTTTTCTTCCCTTGAACGCTGATCAATAGTTTCTATTCTGTACTGAGCTTCCAGAGCCTTAGAATCATAAGGAAATTCTTCTACAATTCTTTCGTACAAACCTTTAGCCGTTGAATAACGGCAGGCAACATAAAAACTTTCTGCAATCCAGAAAAGCGCCGAAGGATACATTTCACTTTCAGGATATTCATGACAGAAATCACTTAAAATCATAACCGCAGAATCGTAATCACCTAAATAGTAAGAAACACGTCCTTTCTGGTATCTGATGTATGGCGCATAAGGAGAAGACGGAAAAGAAGAAAGGAAAACATCGCAGTCTGATAAAGCACCGTTGTAATCTTCACACTTAATTTCTGCCATTACAAGCATGTACATAGTATCAGGATTTTTCTGGTCATAAATATAAACTGCCTTTTTCAAAAGAAATACGGCTGTTGTCCATTCTTCAGCGCGAAAAGCTTCAAACCCTTCGGTGGCAACATGCTCACCGCTTTCCTTTACAGTTGCATGAACATTTTCTTCAGCGGATAAATTCTGTACGGAGAAAACAAATAAAGAAGACAGAATAAAAATAAAAAATAAAAAACTCTTTTTTACATTGGCCATTTTAATGCTCCTGAAAAGAAAGCAGAACCGGACACAATAACATCTGCTCCTGATTCAATAACAGAAGAAATTGTTTCCGGATTAACTCCACCGTCAACTGAAATTTTATAACTGTATTTATTTTTTTCACGAAGTTCTTTTAAAACAGCAATTTTTTTAACACATTGAGGAATAAGTTTCTGTCCGCCAAAACCCGGGTTAACAGTCATAACAAGAACAAGATCTACAAACGGAAGAATTTCTGAAAGGACTTCAACCGGCGTTCCAGGACAAATTGCAATTCCTGCTTTTTTCCCTAAAAGATGAATGTGTTCAACAATTCTGTGAATATGCACTGTATTTTCATAATGAAAGGTTATCCAGTCCGCTCCGGCAGCAACAAAACTTTCAATCTGATCTTCAGGATGTTCTACCATAAGATGAACATCAAAAGGAAGTTTGGTAAGAGGACGAATAGATTTTACTACAGGCTGCCCATAAGTTATTTGGGGAACAAAACGACCGTCCATAACATCTATATGAACAACACTTCCATTATTTTTTTCTATTTGAGCCAAAGCGTCTGCAAGATTTGAAAAGTCCGCAGAAAGCAGTGACGGAGCTAAAACAGTCTTTTCCATTATAGGCTTATTTTAGCAGATGAACGGGCAGTTGTAAATAAAATGGAGTACCTTGAACAAGGCAAAATCATTACAATCCCTTAAAATAAAATTGATTTTCCAGAAAATACAGTATAGAATTAAACGGGCGAATAATTCAAAAGACAGAATTTTTTTGTGTTATTTTCCAGAGGTTAAAATAAATGAAAAAAAAATCACTTTCCATTTCCGTAATATTTACACTGGTTTCAATTATTACAATTCTTACTGTTGTTGCAATCGCCTGTTTTTCAACAGGATTCTTCTTCCATAAAAACAGTCTTGAAAATTATTTTGTAACCGCAGAAACAGAACTTTCGGAGTTTTCAGACTCAATCGACATGTTCTTTAAAGCAAAAGAAGCCGAATTAAATGTTTTTGCAGAATCTGAAGAAGTAAAAGCAGCTGACGAAACAATCCATTCGTTTGTAAACGAAACCGGCGAAATCCAGATTTTAAGCTATAAAAAAAGCCCTGTAGAAGAAAGAATAAGAAAGCTTTGCAAAACCTTTGCAGCCCACGACCCTGACATTGCAGAAATTTACCTTGGCACAAAATGGGGCGGCTACGCCACAAACTTTGACAGTTCAATGAGCGGCGGCTACGACCCAAGGAAACGAGGCTGGTATGCAACTGCAAATTCTGGAAACGGAAAAGTAATGATTACAGATGCCTTTGCCTCAACCGTCGGAGCAACCGTAGTAGGAATTACACGCTGTGCTTACGACGCAAACAAAGGTTTTATAGGAAATGCTTCCATAGAAGTTTCCCTTGATACCCTTACAAAAATTCTTGCCAGCCTTAATTTTGGAAACGGCAGTTTTTTAATGATGATTCAAAAAGACGGCACAATCTTAGCTGATACAAGCGCCGCAAAGAATAATTTTAAGAAAATTACTGAAATAGAAATTCCAGAACTTAAAGACTTCATTTCATCCGGCAAAAAAGACGGTTCACTAACAGTCAGCGACAAAAAATACTTTGTAAAAATGACAGTTAACAAAAAAACAGGCTATAACATCGTTGCCTTCTGCCCGGAAGAAACAGTATTTGAGGCATTTTATAAAACCCTTAAAACAACAATTACAATCTGTCTGATTTTTGCCTTTATCGTTACCTTCATAACCGCCATCCTTACAGAAAGAACTATCAGACCTCTGAAAATAATACGCAACAGCATAAGGGAAAACGCTGCCCAGATTGCAGCCGGAAAAGGAAACCTTACACAAAGAATTAATATAAAATCCGGAAACGAAATTGGTGACGTTGCCCAAAGCTTTAACATCTTTTCAGAAAAACTTCAGGAAATTATCAGCAGCATGAAGAATTCTAAAGATTCTTTAACACAAGCCGGAGTTGAACTTAAAACCGACACAGGAGAAACCTCTGCCGCAATTATTCAGATTCTGAGCAATATCACGAATATGGAACACCGGCTTAAAAAACAGGATTTAAGTGTTGACCGTACAGCACAGACCGTTAAAGAAATTTTTGAAAATATAAACGCACTTGAAAAAGACGTAGGCAAACAGGCACAGGTTATAGAAGAAGCATCCAGTGCCGTAGAAGAAATGATACAAAACATTTCAGATGTAAATCAGTCTGTAGAAAAAATGGCACATTCTTTTGCTGAACTTGCAAAAAGTGCAGAAAACGGCGCAAAAACTCAGTCTGAACTTCAAAAGCAGATTGTAGAAATTGAAACACAGTCTAACCTTTTGAACGAAGCAAACGTTGTAATTGCAAACATTGCAGAACAGACAAACCTTCTTGCAATGAATGCGGCAATTGAAGCAGCCCATGCCGGTGAAGCCGGAAAAGGCTTTGCCGTTGTAGCTGATGAAATCAGAAAACTGTCTGAAACTTCAACATCTCAGTCTAAGACAATCGGGGAACAGCTTAAAAACATTCAGGAAACCATTAATTCTATAGTAGGTTCAACCCAGGAAGGTGTAAAAAGCTATGAACTTCTTGCACAGGAAATTCATGAAACTGACAGCCTAGTACAGCAGATAAAGACAGCCATGACCGATCAGGAATCAGGTTCTTTCCAGGTAACACAGGCACTTGAAAACATGAACCAGAGCACAAAGCAGGTTCAGAACGCTTCAAAAGAAATGAATGGCAAGAGCATTACAATTATGAATGAAATGCAGACGCTTCAGGACGAAACTTCCAGCATGAAACAGGGAATGTCTACAGTGAGTTCCGGAGCCGAAAAAATAACTGAAACAGGAAAGACACTTTCTAACATATCTTCTGTAATGGAAAAATCTATAGAAGAAATTGGAATGCAGGTTGATCAGTTTGAAGTTTAAACTCCTTATTATGGGCGGCGGTGCAACAGGATGTGAGGGCGAAAACAGCCTAGCCCGCCGCGAAGGGGCTTGAACACCGCAAGCTGCTTTAGCAGCGAGGAGTTTGGAGCGACAGCGGAACCCCGCAGCGGCGGTTGCCGAAAAATCCGCTTCATAAAAACATAGAAAAGTATGAAAATATAAAGTTTTTAAAAAACACATCTTGACATACTTATAAAAGCACTGTATAAATATTGCCCCTTTCTAAGTTAATTTTAAGCTCTTTTTAATTGACTAAACCACTCAATTTGATATAATAGAGAATACGCGCTATGGGAATTCAAATGAGTGAAAATCTGACAAAAGCGTACGGATTCCTCAAGGCAGGCAAACCGGAGCAGGCAAAACAGTTATTACAGACTGAAGCTGAAACCGCTCTGGACAGCAAAGATATTCTCTTTGCCTTAAACTGCTGCCATTTTATGATTAATTCGCTGCGACAAATTGAATCTGCTGAAGATTTTTTTGAACGTGGAGAAATTATCATAAATGAATGGAAATCATTTGAAAACACAGCATCACGCGGCAACATGCCGCAGCCAATTCTATATTCTGCACGCAGTGGTTTTTTTACGCTTGCGCTGGAAAATTATAGCAAAATGGCAAATGAGCAGGACCCGCGGCAAAGATCAGAAATTTGCCGTAAAATCGGGCTCTGCTATAAGAAATTTGGTGAATATGAAACATCAAAAAACTGTCTGATTGAAGCTAATGAACTTTTTCCTGGTTCTGCACCAATTCTTGCAGAACTTGCAGATTGCTTTGCACTTTGCGGTGAAGAACGGAAAGCCAAAGTTTTATTCAGAGAAGCCTTTTTTTTGGATCCACAGAAAATTGACTTCAGCTTTCTTGATTCCGAATTGATTTGCTGTCTTATTCGGAAAGTTTCAGATAAGGGGTTTACTGGAGCAGCTTTACAGGAATGGGTTCCGGTTTATGGAGTTCTGTTTGGGATTTTTTCCGTAAAACGGGAACTTCGTTCACAGGAAGTTGGCAGGCTTAAACAGGATATTTATGCAAAGGAAAATGAATCAAAAGATCCTTCCAGCGATTCTAGTGTGCTTACTCCGCGCTTAATAAACCTGTATTTTTGGCTGATTGACCATTATGTTCTTACGGGCGCTGAGCAGGTAAAAATCAATCAGATTTTATTAAAGATAAAAATTTTAGATCCGGCTATATATTCATTATTTGTTAAATAGGGAAACAACCGGAATACGGTAAATAAGGAGAACTTGTATGTCTGAAGAACTGGTTAAAAATGTTCAGGATATGTTAAAAGAAGAAACCTGGACTCGCGCAACCATCAGTAATTACACAAAAAATAATTTGATGGAACTTGCAACCATTGTCGAAAAGGCACGTAATGAAAACTGTGTAGATGAAATAAAAGCCATTTGTGACGAACATCTTACTCACACAAAAGATAGTATCATCGCTTTGTATTTCTCTGGAATTTTAGGGCTTGGAAAAGGCTCTCTGGACAACTCAGCATTAATTTCCCTGGTTGATATTTTCCAGAAAAACCATAAAGAGCCGGTTGTAGAATACCTTTGTGAATCCATTCTTGCAGATGAACCGAACAACAAATTTGCACTTCGTACTATCGGTGAACGTTACAGAGCAGAAAATAACCCGAAAGTTTGGGAAATTTATGAAAAAATTGTAAATCTGGATTATGAAGAAGCAGATTTAGCAAAAGCTCTTGCTGTTCACTACGAAGAAGAAGGAGATGCAGATAACGCAATTGCTTTCTATAAAAAAGCACTTCTGCGCTACGTTGGAACAAAGAATCTTAATTCAATCAAAGATATGTGGACAAAGCTTATTTCTCTTATTCCGGAAGAAATTGATTTCTTCCTTCTTGTTCAGAGAAAAGTTGCAAAAACAATAAGCGAAGACAAAAGCGCCCTGCTTATGCAGGAACTTTATACATATTACAAGGACAACAAAAAGTGGGATATTGCAATTGATATCTTAAAATTGATTCTTTCAATTGATTCTAAAGACAACTGGGGACGCCGCGAAATTACAGAATGTTTCAAAGGCAAATATGAAGGTCACTCAAATCTTGACGAATATATCCGCTCTTCAAACCTTACACAGAGTTTCAGAAACGTATTTGAAGCCATCAGCGATTTTGAAAAACACATTGCTTTTGATGCAAAAAACTTTGTTTTCCACCGCTCATGGGGCGTTGGTCTTATCCGCAAGGTAAATAACGATGTTCTTACAATTAACTTTGGTAAAAAAGCCGGCATTCACGAAATGTCATTAAAGATGGCCGTAAATGCGCTTATCCCGTTAAAGAAAGATCATATCTGGGTTTTGAAAGCTACAAAATCCCGCGATGAATTAGCCAAAATGATTAAAGATGATAAAGTCTGGGCATTAAAGACAATCATCAAAAGTTTTGACAATAACTGCGACTTTAAGCGCATAAAAGCAGAATTAGTTCCTTCTATTTTAACAGCAAGTGAATGGACTTCATGGAATTCTGCTGCAAAGAAAATTCTTGAATCTGATTCAACATTCGGCGTAAATCCGAATGACATCAATATGTATACTGTTCGCGAACATGAAATCAGTCTCGAAGAAAAACTTTCTAACGAATTCAAAGCACAGAAACAGTTCTTTGCAAGAATTGACATTCTTATGAAGTTTGTTAACGCTGATGAAACAGACAAAGGAAGTGAACTTTTTGCAGACATGTTCGGATATTTTACAGGTTTCTTAAAGACCGTTACAAAGGTAAACGAACAGGTTCTGGCTTCTTACCTTGTAGTCCGCGATATCAGCGCAAGAATTCCGGCTCTGGCATTCCCTGTAAAATATACTTTCCAGGAAATTTATAATGACATTGAAAATCCTCGCGAAATGTATACTTTACTTAAGGATACAAAAAACACTTCTTTACGCCATGACTTCCTTATGGCAATCAAGATGCTTCCTGACTGGGCTGACCAGTACATAAGACTGTTCCCGACAGTTCTTTCTGATGACATGCTTAAAACACTTATCAACGCAGGCTGTACAGATAAGATTCAGAAACTTGTTCAGAACAGTTTTGAAAATTCACGCGATTACAGAGAATCTGCCCTTCACCTGTTTAAAGAATGCCAGGGAGAAGAATGGTTTAAGAATGCAGGCGTAAGCTATGAAAAACAGCTTATTGCATTACTGAACATCATTACACAGACATTCCGCGAAATTAACAACCACGTTAATACAACAGAAAACAAGAAAATTAACCGCGCAGCAACACTTCTTCTTTTCAAGGATGATACATTGCTTAAGTACATGCTTGATAACGGAGAAGATACCATTGCCCGCATTTACACTCTTGTAGATGATATTACAGATTTGGATTCAACAATCAAGGCTACAATCCGCAACCGTATTCTTGAAAAATATCCGGACTTCAAGTTCCATGCAACAGAAGAAAAGTCCGTTACTCCAAAGGGAATGCTTGTTACAGCTAAAAAACTTGAAGAAAAGAAAGCTGAAGTTGATCACATTCAGAATGTTGAAATTCCTGCAAATGCAAAGGAAATTGGTGAAGCTCGCGACAAGGGCGACTTGAAAGAAAACCAGGACTATAAGGCAGCAAAGGAACATCAGCATTATCTTTCTGTTAAACTTGCAAAACTTCAGGAAGAACTTAACCGTGCCGTTATTTTTGACCCGACAACAGCTACAACAGCAATCGTTTCTTTTGCAACAAAGGTAACACTTACAAACAAAGAAAACGGCAAGGACGAAGTTTATACAATTCTTGGACCATGGGAATCAGATCCAGACAACGGAGTTATTTCTTACATGTCACCGTTTGGCAACGCATTGCTTGACCACAAAGTTGGAGAAGACGTTTCATTTGTAATCAATGAAAGAAATTATTCTTACACCGTAAAAGCAATTGCAGCTGCAAAACTTTAATAGAAATTTTATTGCAGCCTTTTAAGGCGATAAAAAAAGAGCGCTGATGAGCGCTCTTTTTTTGTGCAAATTTTTACAAACTTGAAAATTATTTCCGACAAATAATCTTGCTATTATCTGGATTGGCTCAACAATCAATTTATTTTCTAAAATACAATCCGTATAGGGCAATGATCACTACCCATAACATTATTTAGAATTACTGATTCTTTTACCTGCGGTAAAAAACTTTGATTAACGCACTGATAGTCAATACGCCACCCTATATTCTTTTCCCGCGCATGAAACCTGTAGCTCCACCATGTATACTGATTTGGTTCACTGCAAAAATGCCTGAAAGTGTCACAGTAACCAGAATTGACAAACTTTTCCATCCAGGCGCGCTCTTCCGGAAGATAACCAGGATTTCCTTCGTTAGATTTAGGATTTGCAAGATCAACAGGCTTGTGGGCAATGTTATAATCCCCGCACAAAACTATATTTTTACCGGAAGCAACAAGGCTGTCGCAAAATTTTAAGATTTCATCACAAAAGCCAAGCTTATACGGAAGACGCGCGCCTTCCGCCTGACTGTTCGGAAAATAGGCGCTTATTACAACCGTATTTCCAAACCATGCCGCCGTTACGCGACCTTCATCGTCAAACTCGCTTACACCAAGAACTGTTACATTATCTGGCTTTGTCTTAGAATAAATTGCAGTTCCAGAATAGCCTGCTTTTTTTGCAGAAGAGAAATATGAATAATAGGAAACTTCGCTTCCGCCTTTACCCTGCCCCTTTGGGGCAATAAGCTCAGGCGAAAGCTGCGAAGGATTTGCCTTAGTTTCCTGAATACAAACTACGTCTGCACCGCAATTAATTAACCACGGTACAAATTCTTTTTTTTCTACAGCACGGATGCCGTTTACATTCCAAGAAATAACATTCATGCCTGATATTTTATGCTATTTTACTTCGTAAATCCAGCCTTTCGGAGCTTCAATACGTCCCATCTGCATTCCTGTAAGAGTATCGTAAAGCTTCTGGAGAACCGGTCCCATTTTTTCCATTCCGCTTGCAAAGCAAATATCTTTACCGTGATCAACTACTTTACCGATTGGCGAAATTACAGCAGCTGTGCCGCAAAGACCACATTCAGCAAAATCATTTAACTCTGCTTTATTAACCGGGCGTTCTTCAACTTCCATATGAAGATAATCACGTGCAACTTCAACAAGAGAACGGCGGGTAATAGAAGGAAGAATACTTGTTGATTTTGGAGTAACAATCTTTCCGTCTTTTGTTACAAAAAGAATATTTGCACCGCCAGTTTCTTCTATATAAGTATGTGATGCAGGATCAAGATACATATTTTCAGCAAAACCGTTTTTATGTGCATCTACAATATTATGAAGGCTCATGGCATAGTTCAAACCGGCTTTTATATCGCCTGTTCCATGAGGAGCTGCTCTGTCTAAATCAGAAAGACGAACTGTAATCGGCTTAATTCCGCCTTTAAAATAAGGTCCTACAGGAGTTACAAAAATTCTAAACTGATATTCATCAGCAGGCTTTACACCGATAACCGGGCTGCTGCCAAACATATACGGGCGAACATAAAGAGTTGCGCCGCTTCCATAAGGAGGAACCCATTTTGCATTTGCCTTTACAACAGAAAGAACAGCATGAATAAAGTCTTCTTCCGGATAAACTGGCATTTCAAGACGTTTGCATGAAGATACCATGCGTTTTGCATTCAAATCCGGACGGAAAGTTACAACTCTTCCATCTTCTGTAGTATAGGCTTTAAGACCTTCAAAACAAGTCTGTGCATACTGCAAAACTCCGGCACATTCTGAAATTACAACTGCATCATCTGTAGTAAGTTTACCACCATCCCATTTGCCGTTTTTAAAATTTGCAACAAAACGTTTGTCAGTTTTTACGTAACCAAACCCAAGATTTCCCCAGTCAATATTTTTTGTATCCATACAAAGCCTCCAATTTATTAACATGCTTCAATTATGTCAGATTTTCTGAAATGGCTTAATCGTGTGTTCGAGCCTATTTCAATCAGCTGATAGCGAATATTCAGTATTTTTAAAAAAACTGTAGTATTACTACATATCAACAAGTCTATTATATGTAAACTTCTCTAAAACCGCAAGCCCTAACAAAAAAAAGAAAATAATGAATATAGTTACATAAGCTAACAAAGTGTTGCTCATACAAACAAAATCCGATATATTAAATTGTTTTATGAAGCGAGTTTTTGCACTTATTTTAGCTTTTTTTACAGCCTTTTCTCTATTTAGCCGTACAATTCGCGTAGGCATATATAACAAAGGCTCGTTTCAATCTTTTGAAAATTCTTTTGATGAATCTATTGAAGACACAGAGCCAACGGGCTATTTAATTGAACTTTTAGCAAAGTTGAGTGAATACACCGGCTGGAATTATGATTTTGTAAAATGTCGTTCTATCGAAAAATGTAAGTATCTTCTTGATGAACAGCTCATAGACATAATGGCAATGCCGCTTTGCACTCACGACAGTAACTCAAAGCTTATATACTCTTCAACACAAATTGCAACTGATGCACAGGCTATTTATACAAAGTCAGATAAATACCCGATTGCATTTGAAGATTTTACGAATTTCAGCAGTTATCAATTCGGTTTAATAAAAAACGAAGAAGCAAATAATCATTTTTTTGAATACACAAAAAACAATAAGTTTTCTCCCAAAATTTATTATTACGATTCTAAAAAAAATCTTACAGAGGCACTGAATAAATCTTTAATTGACTGCGCTGTTATGAGCCCGTTTTATGCAGATAAAAACATGAAACTTATAGGATTTTTTGATATCTGTCCGATTTTTCTTGCAGCAAATAAAAATAATTTTGAACTTTCACAAAAACTGAATCAGGCTTTGCTATATCTTAATAACGACAATCCTGATTTTATTAAAAACCTTTCCATTAAATACACCGGCTCATTCTACACTTCTCCATTTACTCAGGAAGAACAGAAGTTTGCAAGAAGCCTTCCAATTTTAAAAGTAGGCTACACAGGAAGCTATCCTCCTGTTTCTTATACAAACCCCATTTCAGGCAATTATGAAGGAATTATAAAAACTCTTTTAGACTTTATTGCAAAAGATTCAAACCTTAAGTTTACATATATTGAAATTCCGAAAAAAACAATAAAAGAAACAGAAAAATTTATTGAAGAAAACAACATTATTCTTTTTCCTCAAATCAACAATAACTATTTTGCCTTTGAACAGCACAATCTTTATTCCACAATTCCGTTTATGTCTGCTAAAAAAGTTTTTGTGGGAACAAAGTACAATCCGTTCTTACCAAATGCAAAATACAGAATCGCAACAATTGAATCTTCAGCCGATACAGATGAATTTTTAAAAAACAAATATCCAAACTGCACTATAAAAGATTTTAGGACAGTAGAAGAATCTCTGGATGCACTGCTCTCAGGAAAAGCAGATTTTGCATTCCAAAATCAACTGATTGCAGAAAATTACATAAGCCGACATAAGTATAAACATTTATTTATAGTCTCCCATGAAACAATCGAAGAAAATGTTAAGCTTACCTTCCTACAGAACAATAAAGTTTTTAAATCGGATGCGGAATACAAACTTTTACTATCTATATTAAACAAAGCGATACGGCATATAAACAAAAGCGAATTATCTAATATCATCATAAAGAACTACATTGCAAACCAGAATCGGACAACAATTCGGAATATTATTATACAGAACTGGAAACAAATAACAGTTATTTTTGTCCTTGTTGTTTTTGGAATTACGATGATTATAATTAACACCGTACAAAAATTAAAAAACTTTGCTGCCATCCAAAAAAGCAAAACTCATATTCAGGCAATTACGGACAACATAAACGGCGGTGTTATAACACTAAAGCAAATAGACAATGTAATCAAAATAATTTACCTGAACAAAGGCTTTTTAACCATGATTCAATATCCGGAATCTGAACTAAAATCCTTTTTGAATCTTGATTTCTGCTATTTTGTACATCCCGACGACATTGATGTTTTTACAGAAATTTTTACAATTTTTAATTCATCAAAAGAACATATTTCTATAAAATGCAGGTTAAAATGCAGGGATGATTCGTACATTAACACAATTATAAACGGAACATTTATAAATGATCCAAAAGGAAACTCTGAAATTTATTGTGTATTAATGGATATTTCTTATCAGGAACGCTTACTTTTACAGCTGCAGCAAAAACAGACACGCTATAAACTCTTCCTGGAAAAATCACATGATATGTACTTTGATATTAATATAGTTACAGGCGAAGTATACAAATCTGCTTTAATAAATCAGGTTTTTGGTTATCTTATGCCAGGTGAATACAAAGGAATTGATTTTTTTGCACAATGGAAAATATACAGCGAAGACTATCATATTTTTACAGATGCAGTTTCTAGTGTTTTTGATAATATAAAGAACGAAGAAATAAAACTAAGGCTGATTTGTGACAATAATCCAATCTGGTGCAAACTTTCGCTTATGCCAGTTTGCGAAAAACAAAAGCTTATTCAGATTATAGGCCGAATAGAAGACATAGATACCGAAGAAAAAGAACGCAAAGCAATTATCCATAAAACTCAAATTGACTCTTTAACAGGCCTCTACAGAAAAGAAACCTTTATTGAACTTGCACAAAAGTATCTTGACCAGCCGCACCAGAAAAAATCAGCCCTGATTTTCCTTGATCTGGATAATTTTAAAGCCGTAAATGACAATCTTGGCCACCTGGCAGGTGATAACGCACTTATAGACATTGCAGGAAAGCTTCAATTAATATTTTCAAACTTTGATATAATTTCACGTTTTGGCGGCGATGAATTCTGTATTCTTTTAAAAGAAATTCCAATTTCTACATTAAAAGAAAAACTTCTATGGACTATAGAAAAACTTTCAGGCACTTATGGTGATAATTATATAAAAATCAAGGTTTCTGCAAGCATTGGGGTTGCTCTGTCTCCAGATTACGGAACAAATGTTACGATGCTTATGCAATGCGCAGACAAGGCTCTTTATCATTCAAAAAAATCAGGTAAAAACACATTTACAATTTATTCTAGCGACATAGAAGAGTAAGGCATAAAAAAAGCGGACAAACAATAATTGCTGTCCGCTTTTAATAGATTATCAGGTCGCGCCCGCTAATTACAAGACACAAGTCTATAATAACAAGGCGCGAGCCTACAATACAGTTACGTCAGGTCGCCGAAGCAGCCTTAGCCTTCTTTTCTGCTCTTCTTTCTGCAATTATCGGATATGCGATTGCAGCAATAGAAATTATGAACAGAATTACTGTCATTGGACGGATAAAGAATCCAGAAGGACCTGTAACCATCAATGTCTGAACATAATTTGTTTCAATAAGCTTACCAAGAACAAGACCAAGTACAACCGGAGAAGACGGATAATCATATTTCTTGAACATCCAGCCGATAAGACCAAAGGCAAGACATGTTCCTACGTCAAACATAGATTTCTTAATAGAATAACTGCCAAGAATAGCAAAAGCAAAGATTAACGGGAACAGGATTGTCTTTTTAATGTATCCGACTCTTACCCAAAGGCGAGCGCCATATGTTCCAATAGCTGCCATCAAAATGTTAGCAATAAACATTGAAGCAAACAAACCGTAAACAAGTTTTGGTTCGTTTGTAAACAACTGAGGACCAGGATTAAGGTTATGAATCATCAAAGCAGAAAGCAATACAGCTGCTGTTGAAGAACCAGGAATACCCAAAGTTAAAAGCGGAACCATAGCTCCACCAACAGAACCAGAGTTTGAAGCTTCTGCAGCAGCAACACCTTCCGGAGCACCCTTTCCAAAAGTCTCAGGATGTTTACTCATACGTTTTTCAACATCATAAGCAAGGAATGAAGCAATTGTACCGCCGGCACCAGGGAAGATACCAATCAAACATCCTGCAAGACCTGCTCTTACAATACTCCACTTAAGTTTCCAGTAGTAAATCAGTTTTGGAAGTGTATAGTTTACGCCTTCTGCTTCTTTAGCCTGTTTGTTAGGATCATAGTTTTCAAGATTTGCTAAAACTTCACCCAAAGCAAAAAGACCAATCAAAACAGGAACCATTTCAAAGCCGTCAAACAACTTTGTAACGCCAAATGTAAAGCGCTTAATACCGAATGTAGGATCAAGCCCCATTGTATTAAGAATAAGACCGAACAGACATGTAGCCAAAGCTTTCTGCCAGTTCTTTCCACCAAGAGTAGCAACTGTTGTAAGCCCCATTATACAAAGTGCAAAATATTCTGAAGGCCAGAATTTAATTGCTACTTTAGAAAGCGGAACAGAGAAGAAAATCAAGATAATGGCACCAATGATACCGCCCCAAACAGAAGCCCACAAAGAAATACCCATTGCTTCGCCGGCACGGCCTTTCTTCAAAAGAGGATAGCCGTCAAATGCCGTTACAGTTGCAGATGGAGTTCCAGGTGTATTAATTGCAACAGCGGTAATTGAACCACCGTAATTTGCTCCGATATAAATACCCATAAGCATTACCATAGCCATTACAGGACTCATGGCATATGTCATAGGAAGCAAAAGTGCTACAGCCATTGAAGGTGAAATTCCAGGAATTGCACCACCAAGAATACCAACACATACACCGACAAATATAAAGATTATAGGTCGTATACCAGCAATAACTTCGAATCCAAGACCAAGATTTGTAAATATTTCACTCATATACTACCTTCCTTATTTTGCAATCCATGAGAATAAAAGACCGAAAGGCAACTTTATGAACAGCAGCTTGTAGAAAACAACGTATGTAAAAATACACCATACGACAGGAGTAATAATAAGCTGAAGTTTATTTCGTTCTCCCATTGCATACATTACAAGAACAATGAATGCAGCAGAACTTAAATAGTAGCCGATATAATTGAACAGAATTACGCTGAAAATTGAACCTACACCAACAAGAAGAGCAAAAACCCATTTATTGAATTTTTCATCAGGTTCAGCGCCCTGTTTAAGAACAGCTACAAAAGCACCTATTGAAGCCAGAAGCATAAGCAATGCCCAAAGGCGCGGAACAGTTCTTGGAGTAGCACCTGCATCTTTTGCCAGCTTACTGATTCTCAAAGAGAATGTAAGGATATAGAACAAAAGAGTTACAAAGTCCATGCCGCAAAGAACAAGCAGCTGTCCTTTTACAGGTTTTGTACGTTTATTTGAATCAAATAAATAATAAAGACCAACCATAACTGCAGCAAAAGCCAGTAAAATCCAGCCATACTTCAGTTTGGAAAGCCATGTAGAAAATGCAGTCATTTAAATCTTTTCCTTTTTTCACAAAAAATCCCGAGGGGGATTTCCCCTCGGGCTAAATAAAAGCACTAAGCTTAGCGTTTGTAATCAGAAGAAATCTGATCTACACTCTTCAATACATCAATTGTACTTGTAACTTCGTCATTTACAATCTTTGTAAATGCTTCTGTCTTGTCTGTAAGTACAACAAGTTTGTTAGAAGTCATGTAGTCAATCCATTCCTTATCGGCAGATACTTTGTCACAAACATCCTGGAACCATTTAATCATGCCTTTTGGAGTTCCTTTCTTAACTGCATAGCCACGCCACATTGAAATTTCATCCAATTTAGCACTGTAGCCAAGATCAGAATATGAAGGAACATTTTCAAGTCCTGGAACCTTAGATTTTGTACCGATTACAAGAGCCTGTACTGCATATTTCTTTGTGTCACCCGGGTTACCTACAGAAGCAACTGTCTGACCGCCAAGAAGTGCTGCAAAGTTTTTCTTTGCAGATTCATAAGAAACAGCCTTGAAATCAACTCCTACTTCAGAGAATACCTGAACGGCATCAATGTATTTTGCACCGTAGTTTGGTTCAGAAAGAGTAATTGTATTACCTTTTTTACCCCATTCTACAAGTTCTTTGAAAGAAGTGAATTTTGGATTACCGCCAGCAGGGTTAATCGGAACAAGAACACAATATGGGTCTGACATCAAACCATAGATGTATTCAAATCCGTCAACATATTCTTTACAATCCAATTCAGACTGAATAACAGCATCAAGATATGTTGGAGCAAGAGCAAATACAGTGTATCCGTCTGCATTCTGGTTCAATACCCATTCACCTGCTGTAAGACCACCCGCACCAGCGTTGTTATCTACAACAAATGTAGCATCTGTATACTTACCTGCAATTTCTACCCATTTTCTTGAGTAAAGATCCATTGCACCACCAACGGCAACGTGATTCATAATTGTAATAGGCTGAGAAGGCTTCCATTCCTTTTCAGAGGAATCTGAAGCACCATTAGCAAATACCATAGAACCACAAATAAGTGCTAAAAGAGCACCAGTCAACATTTTTTTCATTTTTTTCCTCCTTGTCAGGTTTAATGAAAATTATTTCTGGAAAAGATCAAATGCAAGACCATGGCGAAGACCTCTATCAGAGATAGTAAGCTTATCAACACCAAGTCTTGTTGTAATTACCTTAAGAATACATGCACCGGCAAGAATAACGTCTGCTCTCTTTGGCTGAAGACCAGGAAGTTCCTTGCGCTGTTCAATTGTGCGTTTTGAATATTCGGCAATCTGTTCATCAATGTCTTTAACAGTAAGATCTGAACCCTGAATAACAGCAGGATCATATTTTACCATCTTGTGCTTTACAGCACCCATTGATGTTACAGTTCCACCCATACCAACAAGCTGCATAGGTTTTCCGTTTACACCAGCTTCTTCAAATTCCTTGTTAATCTGTGCAATAGCAGCATCAACCTGTTCTTTTGTAACAGGATCAGAAGTAAGATAATTTTCTGTAATTCTTACTGCACCAAGGTTTACAGAGAAGCGTTTTTCAAGATTTGTGCCTTTGCCGAAAATAAATTCAGTAGAACCACCGCCTGTATCAAAAATAACAAGGTCGCCACCCTGAAGTGTAAGTCCTGAAAGAACAGCAAGGTAAGAAAGACGTGCTTCTTCTTCACCAGGAATAATCTTTACTTCAACACCGCAAGCCTTCTTAACAGCAGCAATAAAGTCAGCAGAGTTAGAAGCTTTTCTTAATGCCATTGTTCCAACTGAAACAATTTCATCTGCTCCAAGTTCTTTTGCGCGTGCTGCAAACTTTGCAACACCGTCTACGTTTCTCTGCATTGCTTCCGGGCTGATTGCACCAGTTTTATCAAGACCTTCACCAAGACGTGCAATATCATTTGCATCTTCTATAGTAGTAATAGTCTTGTCAGCAGCAAGTTCACCAACAAAAAATTTAATGGAATTTGAACCGATATCAATGATTGCTTTTCTAGCCATCTTTAATCTCCTATCAGACTATAGCGGCGCTGCAGGCATGCAACGCCAAGTCCTTTATTTTTCCATTCCTACAGCCTGCTTCATAGCATGGATGTAGTTGATGTTTGGTAAACCTTCGAGACCAAGTTCTTTTACAGTCTTCATAACATTAGCCGGATCTTCGTGTTCAACACAAATTGTGCGGTTTGCAACTCCGTTAAATGTTGTTTCTGCAATTTCAACAGTAGCACCATTGATTTTGTAGATAGAGCGTTCCTTATATACGTCAACGATTTCCAGGTCCTTGCATGGTTTTACAAGTTCATCAAGATACTGGTCGTATGTGTATTCATCTCTCTTGAATTCAGGAGCATCAACTTTGAAGAAATTTTTGAAGAGATTTTCGATTGTCTCTTTCTTCATAGGGAAAGTTTCTTTCATTGTCGGATACCACTGTTCAAGTTTGTTTTCATCAACCTGTTTAAGTGATTTGATGTCCATAAGATCATCGCGGATTTTGCAGTTTTCACCGCTTGTCTTAGCAGTCAGAATGTACTTTTCTGAACTTTTCTTGAAATTGTCCATTTCATAGCTTTTAATTTTTGGTTCTGCAGCACCAAAATCCTTTCCAAATGTTCTCCATTCCCATCTTGGAATAATTACACCCATTTTTTTACCTCCAAAAATAAATGTAGCTTTACTTTATATTTAAGGAAAAAACTTTTTCCCTATATCACATTTTATAGAATAACCTAGAATTCAATATTTAGCAAATTCTACAAGTTTTGTTATTCCAAAATCTATTTATTAACCAAATCCTTAAGGGCTTTTCCAGCTTTGAATTTAGGGGTCTTCGCAGCTTTGATTTTAATTGTTTCTCCTGTCTTAGGATTGCGGCCATTACGTGCAGGACGAGTTCCAACATCAAATGTTCCAAATCCAATGAGCTGTACAGCTTCACCTTTTGAAAGTGATTCAGAAACAGTCTTTATAAAAGCCTTTACAGCGCTTTCAGAATCTTTTTTTGTTAAACCTGTTTCTTTTGCAATTTTACTTACTAATTCTACTTTGTTCATTTCTTTTCTCCATTTTTAAAATAAATAGTGTCATTATTATTACATAAAATTCTTTATTAGGCGAGAGACTAAATGATTTTTAATGTATTTTTTTAGGCTGATTTTTTAAGGACAGTATAAAAAAACAAAAAACGTAAAAAAGTGTATCCCAGAGACAAACATATCAGAGGAAAATATAAATTAATTGAGGAAAAAAAACGCTCCCTACGGGAGTTGAACCCATCTTTAAAGATTGAGAATCTTTCGTCCTAGCCGATAGACGAAGGGAGCAGACTTGAATCAAGCCTCTATAAAAAAGTTTTATAGATTGCCATATACTAAAAAACTGACCCTTAAGGTCAGTTTCTTAATCAAGTTCCCCAAGGAGGATTCGAACCCCCACAATCAGAACCAGAATCTGAGGTGCTACCATTACACAATCGGGGAATGCAATGTAGAAGTAATATATATAATAGCTTATTTTGTGTCAAGTAGGCTTGAAAAACAAATATATTTTTTATAGGATTTAAGAATGAAGGGAACAGTTTTAGGCGGCACTAACAATACATTTTCTGTTGAATGTGAAGACAAAGTTACGCGCCTCTGTGCCATAAAAGGCAAACAGCTGAAATCAGACACACGGTATTATAATCCTCTTGCACCGGGCGATATTGTAAAAGTAGAGCCTGATGAAATTGACGAAGAAAAAGGGCTTGTAACGGAACTTCTTCCAAGAAAAAATGCTTTTTTACGCTGGAATGTAAAAGGAAGAACTCCACAGGTTTTGGCTTCTAACCTTGACTATCTTCTTCTGGTAACAACGCCTGATGAACCGCCTTTCCGTCCGCGTTTTATAGACAGGGAACTTGCCCAGGCGGAATGCCAGAATCTTGTACCGGTAATTATCTGCAACAAATATGATTTGCCGGCAGCTTCTGATATAGATTTTCAAAACAGGCTTACAGACTGGGAAAATCTTGGCTACACAGTGCTTCGAATCTCTGCGAAAACAGGTGAAGGGCTTTCTGACCTTGCAAACCTTATAAAAGACAAAACCTGCGCATTAGTCGGTCAGTCAGGAATTGGAAAATCAAGCCTTGTAAATGTTCTTGATAATTCCTGTGTTTTAAAAACCGGAAGTCTTTCGCAAAAATACGGAAGAGGTCAGCACACTACTACAAAAGGAACTTTACTGCGCCTTCATTTAACCGAATCTCTTGTAGGCGGACTGAAAAATGCAGTTACTTCTATTATAGATACACCTGGAATAAGACGTTTTGTTTTAAACGACATTTCAGGAGACGATCTTGCAATGTATTTCAGGGAATTCAAACCGCTTATAGGTAAATGCTCTTTTGGAATGTCCTGTAAGCACCAGACTGAACCCGGCTGTAAAATTCTGGAAGCCGTACACGCAGGTGTTATAAGCGAAGAGCGCTACGAAAGCTGGCTTAGAATCCGGGAAGAAATAATCAGCGGAAACTGGAAAGACTGATTTTTAAGACAGGAAGCGCTTTTTTTACTGTCAAAATAGAATCAAAACAGTATCGATAAAAAAGCAACAAGAGAATCCTTAAATACTGGAATTATCAACGCAAAAACTACTGAAAATCCGGGAACTTGAATCACAATGAATAAAAGAACTCTTACAGAATTAGATTACTACCGCATACGCGACCTTATAGCTTCTTACTGTGTAAGCGAAGAAGGGAAGAATTTACTTTGCCGCACAGAACCTTATACCGACATAGAAAAAATTTCAGAATTAAAAAACACAGGCAATGAATGGCTTTCCTATATTTCTTCTCCACGGCAACCAGCACTTTCTTCCTGGCCTGAAGTAAAAACGATTTTTCCTATGTTAAAAACAGAAGGTGCTACCCTTTTGCAGGAACAGATTTTTGCACTTCTGCTTTTTATATTTTCTATCGAAAGAGTAAAGTCTTCTATAGAAAATGCCAAAGATGACTTAAAGCTTGAAAAACTTTCTGAGCTTGTAAACAGCCTTCCGGACATGAACCAGCCAAAAAACGAAATTCTTAACATAATGGATTCTTCAGGGCAGATAAAGGATTTACCGCAGCTTCGCGCAATACGCGCAAAAATTACCGCATGCAAGCGCGAAATTACCGCTTTAATGAAAAAATATACTACAAATCCAGATTTATCTGATGTTCTGGAATCAACCGTTCCTGCATTCAGGGCAGAACGTCAGGTTCTGGCTGTAAAATCAAGCAAAAGAATCGCTATAAAAGGAATAATCCACGAAATGTCTGCCAGCGGTCAGACGGTTTATATAGAACCGGATGATGTTGTCCGCAAAAATAATGAACTTATTCAGGAAGAATTCAATTTACAGCAGGAAATACGGCAGATTTTTCACAAACTTACTTCAAACCTTCAGCCATACTCAGGACTATTTTTACAGGCACTGCCTGTTATGCTTAAACTGGACATAACAAGAGCCGGAGCAAAATGGGGAAAAGAAAAATCATGTACTTATGCTTTTGACTGCAAAAACGAAGAAGCTCCCCTTCTTTTACAGGCACGTCATCCTTTGCTTGGCGAAAAAGCCGTTCCTATAGATGTCCGTTTTATTCAGGGAAAGAAAATTCTTATCATTACAGGACCGAACACAGGCGGTAAAACCGTAACATTAAAAACAATCGCCTTATTTTCGATGCTAAACCAGACAGGTTTTCCTATTCCTGCAGCCGAAGGCACAAGGCTTCCTGTATTTTCAAACGTATTTGCAGACATTGGTGATTCACAATCCCTTGACCAGTCGCTTTCAACTTTCAGCGGACACATGAAAAACATTGCAGCAGCAATCAACGGTTCAACAGAAAATTCCCTTGTTTTACTGGATGAACTTGCAAGCGGAACTGATCCATTGGAAGGCGGAGCTATTGCAATGGCCGTTCTTGATAAATTAATAGAAAAAAATGCTTATGTACTTGCAACAACTCACCATGGAATTCTAAAAAACTACGCCTATACTCACAAAGAATGCGTAAATGCAAGTGTAGAATTTGACGACACAACACTTTCTCCAACCTATCACCTTATTATGGGGGTTCCGGGCGACAGCCGTGCTTTGGATATTGCAAAACGTTCAGGCATTCCCGGCAAAATCTGCAAGACAGCAAAAAACTACATTGCAAATGAACAGGCTGACGTTTCTTCGCTGATAAAAGGCCTTACGGCAAAACATGCAGAACTTGCAAAACTTCAGAAAGAAATAAAGGAAAAAGAAAACGAGCTTAAGCAGCAGCAGAGAAAAACAGATTTACATGAACTTCGTCTGCGCCAGCACGAAATGGAATTAAAAAAATCAGGACAAAGGGAAGCAAATAAATTTCTTTCTGAAAGCCGCAAAAAACTTGAAAACCTTGTTCGTACTCTAAAAGAAGGCGAAATTACACGTGAAAAAACTCTGGCAGTAAAAGCATTTATAAAAGACATAGAAAACTCAACCGAAATCCGCCAGAATTCTATAGAAATAGAAGAAGAACAGCTTACAAAGGATTTAGCTGAAAAAGAAGAAATTCTTGTAAAGCAGATTGAAGAAGGAAAAACTAAAAAGAAAACTGCAAAGCGTCGCATGAAAAATTCAGAGGCATTAAAGCATGCTCAAAGCCTTGCAGATCCAGATTCAAAATCTGAAAAAAGCGTAAAACTGGAATTCACAGAAGGGGCTTCTGTAATTGCAAAAAATTCAAAAACTCCTGGAATTCTTTTACATGCTGAAAAAAAAGGTATGTGGAGCGTTCAGTTTGGCAGCGTAAAAATGAACATGAATCAAAAAGATTTAATTCTTGTTCCGCCGGCAGAAAAACCCTTCGATACAAAGCCTTTAATTACGCTGGATTTAGCAGATAATTCAAAAAGCAATTTTGACGATACAAATTTTCCGGGCAATAAGCCATTATTTGAACTTCGCCTGCTCGGTCTGCATGTTGAAGAAGCAATAAAAATTCTTGAACGCCAGCTTGATTTGTGTACGCTAAACGATTTTAAGAAATTCAGCATAATTCACGGAAAAGGAAGCGGGGCACTGCAGCAGGCTGTGCAGGATTATCTTTCACATTATCCGGGAGTTGCAGATTTTTGCTTTGCACCGCCGGAAGACGGAGGTTCTGGCAAAACATATGTTGAGCTTGCGTGAGGCGTTTGCGTAATCTAACTCTTGACAGTTCCTGTAGTTTTATGCATATTATTTAAATAAATATACAATTTTATCAGGTTGGAAAAAATTGAAAGAACGTCTGACACGCTTAAAAAGCATCCGAAAATTCATTAAAAACTATCGCATAGAAAGTCAGGAAGCACTGCTTGGCTATCTTCAGAAAGAAGGTTACGAAGTTACTCAGGCAACACTTTCTCGTGATTTAAAGCTTTTAAAAGTAGGCAAAGTTTCAGACGGACATTCAGGTTATGTTTACGCCCTGCCAGGTGAAGACGAACGGCAGGATTCAGAACAGATTTTCGTTCAGGATTTTCTCCGAGGTTATATAAGCATAGAATACAATGCACCTCTTGTTGTAATAAAAACTTTCCCGGGACATGCTGATTCTGTTTCAAATGCACTGGACAGCCTTAATATGGATGAACTTCTCGGTACAATTGCCGGAGAAAACTGTATTTTCGGCTGTTTGCGAGAAGGCGTTACTGGCGAACAGTTCCTTGCTGCCCTTAAACTAAAAATCCCTGAAATCGAAGAATAAATTCAATTATCAAAAAATATATTCCCCTTTCGATTTAACTCAGCTCCCTGTCTTGTCCGATTTTCTATTTTGAGTCTTCCGTAAGATTAAAGAGCCTACGGCAATTTTCATCTACAAGTCCGCATAAATATTCAACGGAAACATTTCGTATCTGCGCAATAAAACGGTAAGTATGTTCTATATTATTCGGAGTATTCATCGTACCGCGTAAAGGAACCGGCGACAGATACGGCGCATCTGTTTCCAAAAGCAGTCGGCTTTCAGGAATGCTGCAAATCAAATCTTTAATTTCTTCCATTTTTGATTTTTTCGTATAAGTCATTCCGCCGCCTAATGCAATGTACCAGCCGCGCTCCAAAAACTGTTGTGCGGCATTTTTATCGTAAGAATAACAGTGAATAATTCCGTTATGATAGCCTGCTTTGTCTATACATTCCAAAGTAGCTTCAAATGCATCCCGGCTGTGAACAATTACAGGCAGATTCAGTTTTTTTGCAAGCTCAATCTGCATCATAAACATTTCTTTTTCACCTTCAAGCATCATCTGGTCAAAATCTTCAGCTGTCCGTCCGTCTACTCCGGAAGGATTCCAGTGATGATCAAGCCCGCACTCGCCTATTGCAGCAATTTTTCTGTCAAGAGAATTTTCAGATGCCATGGCAGCCTTTATATTTTGTTCCAGCATTTTTATCGCGGCTGTTCGGTTTTGTATTTCTTCAGGCGAAGGCCAGATTCCTGCTGAAAAATAAATAAGCTTTTTTGCTTTTTCCTTTAATTCCTCATTCTGAATCAAATCAATTGATTTTTTAACACATTCCTGACGTCCTGCAAGATCATTGGATTTTGTTCCGATATCCATGGCAAAGAAAACATTGTTTTCCGCCATTTTGCAAAGTTCGGCAGAACCATCGAAACCGCAGCGTTCTACCATCTGATGAAAATGAAAATGCGTATCTGAAAACATGGTGGAAGTCTAGCACAAAATCAGTTTATCGCATATATGCGCATCCATCTGCGACGCAGCATACGGCATAAGGCTCTTCACAAAAACACTTGAGTATGTTAAACTTTTAAGACTTTCAAAAAAGTTTCTAATGAAAAATTAAAGGATACTCTTATGAAAAAACATTTTTATACTATCGGCTCAATAATCATTCTTTTATTTTCAGCCGTTATTTTTATTGTTCTTCCTGCAATGGTTGGCGGTGCAAAAGCACAGAAGCTTCCTCCATTCGGTTCTTATGACGGAAAACAGATTACTTATGAACCTGGAACAATTTTTTCCAACACAGTTACAAATTATGCAGAAGCTTTGAAATGGCAGGGACAGGATATTACAGAAAATACTTATTTCTACATTTTTAACTATGCATTCAATTCAACTGTAGTAAGAATGGCTTATGACAGTGCCGTAGAAAAAAGCGGCTGGGTAGTTCCTGAAAGTGCAGTAAACAGAAATCTTATCAAGCATTTCTATGATGAAAACGGCAACTATTCTTCTAAACTGTACAAGCAGACAAGCGATGAAACAAAAAGAGAGCTGATTAAACAGACAAAGGAAACATTAAAAACAACACGCTTCCTTGAAGACACATTCGGCGAAGGAGACCAGTTTGCAGGAAAACCTCTTTACGGTTTAAAGGCTTCTTCAAAAGAAATTCCTTTTATCTGCGACATGGCTGCAAAAACTCGTTCTTTCGATGCTGCTGCATTCTCTACAGACAACTATCCGCAGGATAAAATTCTTGCCTATGCAAATGAACACAAAGACTATTTTGTAAAATATGACCTTTCAGTAATTACAGTAAGCGATGAATCAACAGCAAAAACTGTTCTGGATCGCCTTAACAAGAATGAAATCGTATTTGCGGATGCTGTAACTGAATATTCAACAAAGAATTACACAAACGATTCTGGTAAAATCAACAACAACCTGAACTATCAGGTTAAAAACATTATAAGTGATGCAGATTCATTCAATGCTGTTTGCGCACTTAAATCAGGAGAAACAAGCGGAATCGTAAAAACAGGCAGCGGATATTCAATCTTTAAGGCTGATTCAAACGCTGTTCAGCCTGACTTTTCTGATGCATCAACAGTTAACAATGTAAAATCATATCTTAATACATATGAAAAAGGCTTAATCGAAGATTACTTCATTTCTGTTGCAAAAGATTTTTCTGCACAGGCTTTACAGTCAGGTTTTGCTAAGGCATGCGCTAAAGCCGGAATTGAAAAACTGGAAGTTCCTGCAATGTCTCTTAACTATGGCAACCTTTCAATCCTTGGAACAAGTTCAGTGGATTCAAGTTCGCCGCTAGCTTCAATAAACTCTGACGAAAACGTATTAAAAGCAGCATTTGCCCTTAAACAGAATGAAATTTCAGAACCTTTAGTTCTTGGCCGCAACGTAATTGTTCTTCAGATGAAAGAAGAACTTTCAAACGGTTCAGACATTGAAACAGCAAAACAGACATTCCCGGCAGAACTTAACAATTATGATCAGGAATCTGCTGAAACTGCATTATTCAACAGCCCGAAAGTAGTTAACAACGTAATGGAAGTTTACTTTAACAACTTCATGGCTAAAAACTAATTGAATTAAACGGAAGTCGCCTTGGCGGAAATTGATTCAAATGAAAAGCCCTGTAAGGTAAACACCGAGCGGGGCTTTTCTGTTATTTATAAAAACAGACCGCTTTATTCAAAATACAATCCTGAAAAATCAATTTGTCAGGCAATCGATTCCTTAACATTTACCCCCGGAACACTTATACTTATTTTTTCGCCGGTTCTCTGGCATGGACTCAAGCTGCTTTTTCAAAAAGTGCCTGAAAACTGCTTTATTTTTGCCTGCGAACAGGACAAAGAGCTTTACACACTTGCAAATCAGGAACTGAAACAAATTACATCATCAGAACCTGAAATTTTGCAGAAAAAACAGATTACCCTGCTTACAGCCGAACAAAGCAAAAACCTTCCGCTGGTTTTAATGGGAGCAGCAAAAGATTTTTCGGTAAAAATACCGCCTGCAGCAGAAATAAAAAAAGTTATACGCCTGGATTTTTCAGCAGGCGTTCAGTTTGCGCCTGATTTTTACAACACAATTTTAAGCGAATGCCAGCAGGTAATAAGCCAGTTCTGGAAAAACCGTCTTACCCTTTTAAGATTCGGCAGGCTTTATTCTGTAAACCTTTTCCAAAACCTTGCTCGCTCAGCCGGCAATAATACAATCTTTTTCGCATCCTTAAAGCACAGTATTACAAAGCCGATTTTAATCTGTGCTACAGGCGAAAGTCTTGAAAAGACTGTGCCGCTTCTTAAAAACAACGAATTCCGCCAGAAACTATACATTTTAGCCGTTGACGCAAGCATGCCTATTTTAAAATCATGCAGAATAATGCCTGACGCAATTATCGGAGTTGAAAGCCAGCTTGCAATAGAAAAATCATATATCGGAATAAAAAACTTTTTTGAAAAAGGCGGAAAAAAAGAAAAAGAAGAGGCTGAATACAGTCCGCCCGTTTTTTTTGCAGACATAACTTCGCGTCCGCATGTTGCTGACCTTGTAAAATCTGCCGGCGGAAAACTATGCTATTTTTCTTCATTGTATGACAACAATGATTTTCTTGATTTCCTGCAAACACAAGGTCTTTTACCAGAAGTTATTCCACCTCTTGGTTCTGTAGGACTTGCGGCCGTTACGATTGCACAAAAACTGCGCAAATCCGATGCCGTACCTATTTTTGTTTCCGGGCTTGACTTTGCATATTCAGCAGGTAAAACCCACGCCCGCGGAGCTTTTTCTCATATTAACATGCTTTTCAACAGATTCCGTCTTTCATCAAACGGAAATTACGAAGCTGCTTTCGGCACAACTTCCACGACTGTTCCTGCAAACATTCAGGGACGCAGCATAATAAAATTAAATAAAACAACAGCAAAACTTTCTGACTACGCACAAAGTTTTAAGCTTTGGTTTGCCTCAACAAAAAATCTTTTTAAGCTTGAAGATGAAGGATTTTGCCTTGGAATTCCTGAAATAAAAACAGATGTTTTCTGTAATATAATAGAAAACACCGGCAATTCCGGGAAAAACAATTCTCCCGGCAAAATGAACAGCCCAATTCCTGAAGAATCAGAAAATAAAAGTTATGAAGTAAGCAAAATCAGTGATTTTATTTTAAATGAAAAAAAATCACTTGAAGAACTGAAAGAAACCCTTGTTACCGGCGGAAACCTTTCAAAACCTGACTTTGATAAAAAAGTCCTTGAACTTCTTAAAAACAGAAACTATCTTTTCCTGCATTTTCCGGACGGCACAAAGGCTTCAACTGACTTAAGTTTTTTAAAACGCGTACGAAGTGAAATTGATTTTTTTATAAAAAATCTTTCAATTGCATTAAAGCGGATTGAAGAATAATTATTCTTCTTTTTCGCGCAGAACCGCAAGGAATGCCGACTGCGGAAGCTCTACGTTACCAACCATCTTCATGCGCTTTTTACCTTCTTTCTGCTTTTCAAGAAGCTTACGCTTACGAGTAATGTCGCCGCCGTAACACTTTGCAAGAACATCCTTTCGCACTGGATTTACGGTTTCGCGCGCAATAATCTGGCTGCCGATTGCACCCTGAATTGCAATTTTAAACTGCTGGCGTGCAATTTCATCCTTTAAGCGCGAGCAAACCTTATGGGCATGCTGAGAAGCATTATCGCGGAACGTAAGCTGTGAAAGCGCATCAACAGGCTTGCCGTTAAGCAGAATATCAATTTTTACAAGATTTGTCGGACGATAGCCGATAACCTCATAGTCAAAAGAAGCATAACCGCGGCTGTAGCTTTTAAGGCGGTCATAAAAATCAAACAGAACTTCGGCAAGCGGCATTTCGTAAAGAATTTCTACGCGCTTTTCATCAAGATAAGTCATGTTGGATTGGATTCCGCGCTTTTCGGTACAAAGCGCAATTATCGAGCCGATATATTCAGTCGGCGTAATAATTGAAGCCTTTATATAAGGCTCTTCAGCTCCGCGCACACGGCCTTCATCAGGATATTCTGAAGGATTATCCACAAAAATTTCTTCACCGTTTGAAAGCTGGATTTTATAGCGTACAGAAGGTGCCGTAAAAATTACTGCCTGATCATAATCGCGCTCAAGACGCTCTTCAATAATTTCAAGATGCAAAAGCCCTAAAAAACCACAGCGGAAGCCGTTACCCAATGCAATTGAATTGTCTTTTTCGTAAACCAGGCTTGCATCATTTAACTTTAAGCGTTCCATGCTGTCTTTTAATTCTTCATAATCATTGGAATCCATCGGATAAATTGAAGAATAAACAACCGGCTTTACTTCCTTAAATCCAGGCAAAGGTTCAGCAGCAGGATTATCTGCAAGCGTAATTGTATCACCTACCCTTACATCGCTTACGGTTTTTATTCCTGCAATAATATAGCCAACATCACCTGCTTCAAGAAATTCTTTTTCTTCATATTTGATTTTAAAAATTCCGGTCTGTTCAACCTTGTAGTCAACGCCATTGTGCATCATGCGGATTGTATCGCCAGCTTTTATACGGCCTTCCATAACACGAATATGTACGATTACTCCGCGATAATCGTCATAGTGACAGTCAAAAATCAAGGCCTGAGCAGGATTTTCAGGCGAGCCTGAAGGCGGCGGAAACTTTGTTACTATTGCTTCAAACAAATCATCTATACCTTCGCCAGTTTTTGCAGAAACCAGCTGGGCATCGTCCGGGTTAAGTCCTAAATCATGGTCTATCTGATGTTTTACAGAAGGAATATCTGCCGAAGGCAAATCAATTTTATTTATTACAGGAACAATTTCCAGATCGTGTTCCAGTGCAAGATACATGTTGCTCATTGTCTGGGATTCAACGCCCTGACTTGCATCAATTAAAAGAAGCGCACCTTCGCAGGAAGCGATGGCACGCGAAACTTCGTAAGAAAAATCTACATGCCCCGGAGTATCTACAAAATTAAGTTCATAATCATGTCCGTCTTTTGCATGATATGGAATAGTTACAGCCTGACTTTTTATTGTAATTCCGCGCTCACGTTCAATATCCATATTGTCAAGAATCTGATTTTTCATCTGGCGGTCATCGATAATTTTTGCCTTCTGAATAAGGCGGTCAGCTAAAGTTGACTTACCATGGTCAATATGAGCAACAATACAAAAATTTCTCTTATATTTTAATTCTGTCATTCGCTTTCCTTAAAATCCTTAAATTCTTTTAATACTAAAAATAGTACGGACTGTCCAGTGCTGTTGCAACCGAAACACCAACATCTAAATATCCTTTTTTCTGCTTACGGGCATAAATTTCAACTGAAAGATACTGATTGTTTTCGCCGAATTTTACTTTACCTATATCTACAGGATCGTTTTCTGAAAAACCTGATTCATCTGCTATGCTGCCTTTTATTATGCTTGTAATTGCATATTTTCTGCTGTTAGTTGACGAAACAGGCTTCAGCCCCATGCCAAAAAGCGGTATAAACGAAGTTTCTACCAAATCATGGTCATAAACTGTTTTTCCCGGAGTTTCCGGCCGTGCATCAAGGTAAACAAGAGCTTCGCCTTCATTTTCATCTTCATCCAGATAATTTATCCTTACAAGTGACTGCGGCACATGCTGACGCATAATTGCCTGCAAATCATCCAGAGTTTTTACAGGATTTCCATTAACTCCGATTATAACATAGCCGGGTTTTAGTCCTGAACGGTGAGCCGAACCTGAAGACATTACATACTGAACTAAAACACCTTTAAATTCCCCTCCGATGCGGAGAGTGTGTCCGTAAGACCCAATCCAGACATGTTCTCTTTTTCCGCCGTTAAAAAGCATCGGCAAATCGCTTTTTAAGCATTCAACAGGAATTGCAAAATTCAATCCCTGATACTGAGGCAACCCTGCAAAAACAATAGCCTGAACATTTCCGTTTACGTCGATACACGGACCGCCGGAATTTCCTCCGTTTACAGCCGCATCAATCTGGAACACACTGGCAAGCGAAAAAAGTTTTCTGTTCATTGCAGAAACAATGCCAGAAGTTAAAGTTCGTTCCAAACCGACAGGTGATCCGATTGCATATATTTTATCACCGACAGCCAGCTGGTCACTTGAGCCCAAAGTAAAAACATACGGAGCATCCACTTCGGTTTTTAACAGGGCTAAATCCAGCGCTTCATCGTAGCCTATAACCTTTACAGGGATTCGGGTTTCAGGATCATTTGCAAGCCGTACAAAAGGTCTTGCTACACCTTCAAATTTTGTATCTACAACGTTTTTTATTACATGATGGTTTGTAATAATATAGCCGTCTTTGCTGATAAAAAAGCCTGAACCAATTACGCGGTCAGCATAACCTACGCCACGCTCAATTTTAATTCCCTGATCAATCCAGACCGTAACCGTTCCTTCAATGTATTTTGAAACATTTTCTGGAAGTGCATTTTTTGAACTTTGGGAAGTAAGTGCTTCTCCCTGCAATCCCGGCACAATCTTTTTAAAATTCTCAGCTATCTGTTCATAGGTTGTTCCAAGCTGAGAAATATTTTTATAGCCTGCAACATGCAGCGCCTGATAAAGCCTATACGAGTTAAAGCTATCTTTTTCTTCTACACTTTTTTTATAGGACTCAACAATTTTTTCAAAACATTCATCGATTAAATCTTTATCATCGACCAAAGTGGCCCGCCACAATGACTGAACAGGATTTTCATCTAAAGCGGCTCTTATGCGCTCTATTTCTGCATTTTTTACATCTTCTTCAGAATAATCAGGCACTTCATAAGTTTTGTTTTTGCTGGAAGTTGTAGCACAGCCGGAAAACAATAAAACGGCTGCCGTAATTAAGGCAATATACTTATTTTTCATTCTAACAATTAATCCTACACTATAAATAAAATTCAACTGATACGGGCAAAGTTACACAAAAACACCCGTATAATATCATATTAAAGAATTTTATTCAGCACTTTTGGAAGAATTCGGAGAGTTTGCAGCATCTGAAAGCGGGTTTTCTGTTCTGGAAGTTTCTTCTATTTCTTCATCAAGAATTATCTTTCCATAGTATTTGCCCGCGATTTTTACCGCATGAAGCCTTACATCGCCGCTAACAGCAAGAACACAGATTCCCTGTTCAGAAATTCCAGCAAGAGCTTTTATTACTGCCTTTTCATCATCTATAGAACCGCTTTTTCCAACCCAGTAAAAATCTTTTGTATCACCGCGAATTACACTGTATTCGATTTTATCAGAAATAATTTTTACAGGCTCTTTGTCTACAAAAGAAACTGTCGTTAAAACTTTTCCCGGCATAAGATAAAACATTGAGTCTTCAAGAAGGTTCTCTCCGCTTTTTTGAGGATAACGGATATAGCGGGTATCCCAGTAACCGTCATTGTCAGAATCCCATGAAGTGATTTTTCCGTTATCATTCAAGTATTCTTCAGTAAAATCAGGTTTTGTATCACCATTCTGGTCAATCTGAATCATCTTTACATAAAGACCGCCTGTTTCGCGTTCGTATCCGTAAACATTTTTTGCAAGAAGTTTTGATTCTTCTTCGGTAAGATTCATTATTCCGTCTTTATCAACTGCAAAAGTTTCTGTGGTTTCAAAAATTCCGTCTTCATTCCTGTCTACCGCCCTGAACTGAGGAATTCCGTTTTCAAAGAAAGACTGTGCATATCGCTTGCCGTTGCAAAAATAGTCAGCAGACTGAGGAATTCCATCAAGAAGTGAAAAAGAAATTTTTGCTCCAGGTTTTTCATCAGAATCAATTTCATAAGCTATGGCTTTACTTTCAATCTGATTATAATCAATTCCGCTAATTCCTTCGCCAGAAGCACCAGTTTTTTCAGCAGAAGCGACGGAACCAACAGTATCAGGCTCAGATTTTTTTATAACCGGAAAATAAAAATCGCATCCGGGATTTTGTACAAACTCAGGGACAATTTCTATATTAAACGGAGTCCATGCATATTGTTCATCAGGCAATGAAACTGAAACCAGCCTTTCACTTTTATTTTTATATTGAATTTTCGTTATATAAGGATATGTACCATAGTCAACAAGAAGATTATCTTTAGAAACACTTATACTGAACGGTACGCCAAAATCACATTCTGCAGTCCATTCGTAAATTCCATCGTTATTTTTATCCCACTGCATGCTTTTCGGGCGTCCGCGAAAATAATCTACAAAAAGATTCGGCTCCAAATCTCCGTCCGTGTCAGCAGTAATAACTCCTGCATAGGCTGTAAGATATTCATTCAAAAACTGTTTTGCATCTTCTTCTGTAATTAAGGCCAGAAAAGACTTTAAATATTCAAATGAAACAGAAACATCAGCCCATTTTACAAAATATTCAACAGCCTCTTTCTGCGTCATAAGATTTGCCTTTAAGGAAGCTGAAGCATAAAGCGGATGCGTTAAGCCCTTTGCGTTATAGGCACTTAAAAGTCTTTCTCTGTTTTCTCCTTCGGAAAATAAAGCCGCATACAGTTCAAGTTCTGAATCGCTATCAGAATATTTTGGAATTATAGAAATAAATGCATCTGCAATTCTGCGTACTTCCTGAGTCATAGAAGTATTTTCCTGCATAAGAGAATATTCATTGCGGAAAAAAAGTCTTGCAAATCTGGAATCTGCCGGATAAACCCTGCGTGCAGAATCAACCTTATTGCGGGCTTTTTCAAGCCCTTCTTCTGTGTGCTGAAAATAAAAACATTTTACGCGGATAAATTCAGCATCCGCATAGAATAAAAACGGTTCTTCATCCAAAACAGAAAGAGCTTTTTCGTGCAAGCCCGTATCACAAAGAAGATCTGCATAAAGGATTCTGGCATTATCACGGTTGTAATCAACCCATTCCCCGAAATTTAATGAATGTTCAACCAGAGGAAGAATTTCTGAACGTGGTGCACCGGAATGAAATTTTGTTACGGCTTTCAAATACCACAAATCAGAAATTGTATCATCATAGGCAAGCCCCATTTCTATTCTGGAAGAAACGGCATCCCAAATATTCTGATTTATATAAGATTTTGCAAGCTGAAGACAACGGATAGCAGTCTGACGATTGGCAACTTTTGCAGCATTCTGGGAAGCAGCCCCAAAAGGTAAAAGAAAAGACAATATAAAAGCAAAAAAAAGTATATTTTTTTTCATTCGCTCAAATCTCTCTATTTTCAATTTGTTTTTACAATCCAATCCTTAAATCCGCAGACTGAACCGCAGATGGCAAAAATAAATTCTTCTTTTTCAGACAAATCCTGAAGCAACGGAATAAAATCACGTTTTTCTTCAGGAACAGCCCAGCCGGAAAAAACGTCATTCACATTCTTTAAATTTCCGTCTGCTGCCTTTATTTCATCACCGGGTTGACGGCTTCTTACACAAAACGGCAAAGCTATTTTTTCAAATGAAAGAACTCTTGCTTCCGGCAAGTCTTCCGTTATTCCTCCTGCAATTCCGCCAGCCGTGTCTGAATCCTTATCAGCATGTTTTTTGATTTCCGAACCAAGCGGCATTACGCTGATAAAAAAATCAGCCCTGTATATATTTTCGAACGATTTATCTTTTTCCTGTAAGGTTATTGAAGGATTCTTACTTACAATCAGATTAAATGAAGGAAAACTATAAGAACCTTCTTTTTCTATTATAGCAGAGAATCCTGTATGAGTCGCTGAATTTATTTTTTTTTCGATATAAAATACATCTTTACAAAGACGCCCCTGTAAATCCGCAAAAGTACAGCTCTGTTCCACACCGGAGTCAATACCAGATTCAATAAGTTTGTTACAGCTTTTTATAAAACTGAAAGGGATTCTAAGATTATCTGCAATTTTATTTAAGGCATTGTAAATCAGCCTGTTTCGTACAGCCTGATGAATTTTTAACAGCTCACTTACCTGCATCGAAAAACAGCTTTCAGAAACTTTTTCCCATTTGTAGGCATCGGCAACAGAATTTAAATAATCATTTTCTATGCGGTTCTTTTCTGAAGCCGCAAGCAGTGCTGTTTTCCAGCCGGGAAAAAATGAATTAAAGGCGGGAAGAATTTTATGGCGGATTCTGTTACGCAGATAGGTATTGTCAGCATTTGTATTATCCGTGCGCCAGCTGATATTTTGAAGGCCAAGATAAGTTTCTATTTCATCCCTTGAAACGTTTAAAAGCGGGCGCAAAAACTTTCCGCGCCTTTTTCGTATACCGCCGGAAGCAGCAGATGAAGCCCCCTGCAAAAAGCGCATTACAATTGTTTCAAGATTATCATTCTGATTATGGGCAAGGCAGAAAACATCAAGATTATTTTCTGCAATAAAGTTTTCAAAAACATTGTAGCGTAAATATCTGGCAGCTTCTTCAGTTCCGCCGTTACGCTCTTTTTCAGTTTTTTCTACAAGATTTTTTTCAAAGGCATGAATCGTACAGGAAATTCCGTGTTCCCGGCAAAAATCAGATACAAACTGTGCATCTCCGCCAGATTCTTCTTCACTGCGAATCCTATGGTTAATAGTAATTACAAAAAGTGATGCTCCCGTTTTTTTGGAAAAATGAATGAGCGAAGTGAGCATCGCCATGGAGTCTGCTCCGCCTGAAATACCGGCTCCAATCCGTAATTTTGAATAATCAATTTTCAAATCTGAAAAACTTTCTTCAACTTTTATATCAAAACTTTCAATTAAACCAAGGTTTTGCAAACTCATCTTGCCTCTTACTTTTTTAAAAAAAAGCTGACTGACAGAACTGCCAATCAGCTTTGCATCCGTAAAATAACTAATCTTAGCGAGCCGGAGAAACGCTTACAATGCTTGTTTCAGCAGGAGTAAGGATTTCAACGCCTTTACCAAAATCTACGTCTTTTACGCAAAGTCTTTCGCCAATGTTGATTTTTGAAACATCAACAACAAGGTTCTGTGGAATATCTTTTGCCAGAGCACGAATCTTAAGTTCTGGAGTATGTTTGAGCATGAAACCACCCTTAAGAACACCGGCAGGAGTTCCAGAGTACTGAATCTTCATAGTAAGTGTAAGTTTTTCTGTCTTTGAAGGTTCAAAGAAATCTGCATGAAGAACTTTATCTGTGCGGATGTTATATTCAACATCTTTGATAAATGCGTCAGCATCTTTTCCGTCAACTTTCAATGTTACAAGAGTTGTCTTTGTAATTGAACGCCATACTTTGTTGAACTCTGTTTCGTCAACATCAATCATTGTTGCTTCGCCTTTTGCATTGTAAACAACAGCAGGAAGACGTCCTGTGGCACGAAGCAATTTTGCTGCTTTTTTACCCTTTGTTTCGCGGGTTTTAGCATTAATAACCATCTGATCCATTTTAGTGGACTCCTAAAAAAATAATATTTTTTTTGGAAAACCTCAGTTCAAAACTGCATAAGATAACAAAAATGCACCCCATCGTTCGTCACGCCAGAGAGCTTTCCATATATAAGCTGGGACGACAGGATTCGAACCTGTGGAATACCGGCACCAAAAGCCGGGGGCTTACCACTTGCCGACGTCCCAAAAAGTAAACTAATTAATCGTCAGAATCTGCAGGACCAGTTTCTACATGACCGGCATTATACTCTGCAAGAATCTTTTCCTGTAGTTCATTTCTGAATTCAGGGCTAATCGGGTGAGCAACATCCTTATACTCACCATTAGCTGTTTTTCTGCTTGGCATAGCAATAAACAGCCCGGTTTTTCCTTCGATAATCTTTACATTGTGAACAACAAAGCAGTTGTCAAATGTAACCGTCACATAAGCACGAAGCTTTCCTTCTGCTTCCACCTTCCGAATGCGTAATTCAGTAATCTGCACAGCAACCTCCGCGACACCTGGTCGTAAGCCTGTAACTCTCTACTCTCCAAGACCCAACGTAACAACGCAATTCATTCCCAAAAGCTTTAACTTTCGGGAGGCAGTTTCTGCAGCTCCAGCAGTACCAAAAATGCCAAAAACCACAGCACCGGAGCCGGACATATCACAAAAAGACGCTCCGCAAGAGCGAACAGCTTCAAGAGCCTCAGCAATCGCAGAATACTTCCGACTTATCGGACCTGTAAAACTGTTTGCAAAACGCCAGTTTTCTATTGGCTTTCTGTACTCAGCTTCAAGTTCTGTAAAATCCGGGCATACTATTGTTTCTCCGTTTTCCATAGCCTCATCTACAAGAGCATACGCTTCTTTAGTAGAACTATGTACGTCAGGAAAAACCAACAGTACATTTATATCTTTTCGCGGAACAATAGGCTTTACAACCTCACCGCGTCCTGACACTAAAGCACATCCGGGATGTTCACATCTTTGATGTACGCAATGCAGGAAAAAAAATACATCGCTTCCAACTCTAGCTGCAATTTCATCAGACATCTGCATGGAAATATCTGTTTTTGCAAGCTGCGCTAATGCTTTAACAAAACTGGCAGCATCGGAAGAACCGCCTCCTAATCCGCCACCCGAAGGAATTTTTTTTGTTAAGTTAACCCTTACAGACTGATTAAAACCTGTAAGAGCGCAAAACGCATCATATGCTGCTGTTATTGTATTTTGTTCAGGCAGTGACATTTCCTGACAAATTACAGTGCATTTATTTTTGCCGTCTTCCAGACGAACAGAAAGTTCATCATAAAGGGCTACAGCCTGAAAAATACTTTGAATATCATGAAAGCCGTCTGCACGTTTAGGCAGAACCTTCAAATTCAAGTTAATTTTTGCAGGCGCAAATACACGCACTTCACCCAACATATTGTATATAAATTATACAAAATTTTAGGCAAATGTCAATTGAAAGGTCAGATACGCAACTATCCGGTACACAGGACACCAGAATGCAATAAATGCAAAATACCGCAAATATTTACAGACAAATTCTATAAATTTCGTTATTTTTCAATCAAAAAATATTGACACAAATGCCGTCTAGATTTACATTTTAATAGGTCAGGCACTAGATATGGGGCTTGATTAACTGCAGGGGGATGACATGTTTGATGAAGGCGAATTGTCTGATTTTCAGTCCGCTACTTTAGCTTTTTCTTTTACAGATGACTATGAAGATGAAGCTTTTACAGATTTTGAAGAAGATGAACTTTCAGATTCTTTAAGTGATTTTGATGATGACTTTTACGAAGAAGAAAGTCTGGAAAGCCTGGAAGAAGAAGATGATATTCAGGAACCGTTTGATGACGTTGAAGCAGAAGACGGCTACAATCTTTCCGGAGGCCGTTCATACGACAGCGAATTTGACTTAGAAGATTTCTAATCTTTTATATAAAAAAAACTGCAAGTCCTATACTTGCAGTTTTTTTATGCACCCGCGGCATTTTAAAATACAAAACTTACCCTTTACCGCAGGTTATTATGTTTCTAAAAGGCTAAACTAATTCTTATAATCTATAATCTTTCCGGCATGCCAAAGCTTTTCCAGATCATAGAATTTACGTGCATCTTCAGACATAAGATGAATTACAATAACGCCTAAATCAATAAGATTCCAGTCATCACCGTCCGGCGACTTTCTGTTTGTAAGATGAATTTCAAGATCGTTTTTCTTAATGTAATCCTTTACATCTTTATACAAACCCTGCCAGTGGGCAGAACTATTTACAGTTGCGATAACAAAATAATCAGTCCAGCTGTTCAGTTGAGAAACATCAATAAGAACAACATCCTTACCCTTGCCGTCTTCCATCAATACAGCAAGTTCTTTTGCTTTATCTTCTGCTGTCTTTGTATTTACATCACTCATATTTAACTCCCCTATAAAAATCTATAAAATCATTTTAGTGAACATAACGTCCGTCAAAGTCACTACCAAGAATAATGGTAAAATCCACATTTTCTGCAGTATTACCAATATCATCACCTGATGCTATTTCTTCTTCCGTAATATTCTTACAACGGATAAAATTACCAAGAGCCCTTGCAACTTCTGCATTTCCAATATGGTCAATAATTTCAGTTTTTTCAACCGTATTTGAATCTGCATTCATGGTACGCAAAACATCATAACCGGCACTTCGCAGCAGCGCACTTGTATTATGCGCAAGCCCCTGCGTATTGGTTCCGTTTTTTATTTCAAGAACATAAACACGGTTGCTCAAAAAACGATTTTCGGCAACCAAAGAATTTATTATCTGAAGTACAACATCTTTTATAAGCTGACCGTCATAGAACGGGAACAAAAGTTCTTTACCGTCTACCATGCGGCGGGTTCCGGTTACTGTCTGCGGAACAATCTGTTCTACATCAACCTTTGAAATAACGCTTAAAAGTCTACGAAGTCCTTCATTATCAACATTCGTTTTAAAGAAATTTTCAAAATAACGGAAATTTTTCTTTGTAAAAATTATCTGAGCATTACGATTCATGGCAGAAAGCAAGGCAAGGTCTATATTCTGCCTTCGTTCCATCAGGTTTGAATACACTTCATCTTCAATCTGATAGCGAAGATAAACGGAAAGTTTATCGCCATCCAAAACAATTGCACCGGAAGGCAAAAGCCACCGCTGGTCATCCTGAGAAACAGCATCTACAGGCGACGGAACAAAAACCCGAAGGCCGCCCAGACGATCCGTAATTACCTGAAGATTTTTCATTGAAAGCACAAGATAGAATTGTATCGGGCTTCCAATAAGCTTTTCTATTTCCGAACGATAAGCAGCTATTCCTTTTTCAGCATAAATCTGATCAATACGATCTACACGTCCAATTGAAGAAAAAATCTGTCCGACATTTCCCGGAATGTTTACTACAGTTCCCTGGTTTGAAACCGGATAGTAAAAAAGGATTTCCGTAGAAAGAACTTCACCTTCATCTTCCAGAACAAGCAGGGTCTTAATAACCTGCTCCTGCTTAAGGATATCGCCGACTTCATCTTCTTTTAAAGAAAAGAACAAAACTCCCGAAACAACGGCAATTATTACTACAATTAATAGAAGAAATATAGTTCCTTTCTGTTCCTGTCTAAGATGCATTAAAAATTCCTTGCTAATTCCTTGCAGCAGCACTTTTTAATGCAGATACAGGTTTTACCGTAGCTGCAACTGCACATGCACTGCGAGATTTTTCCAGCTGCTCAAGAAATTCAACTGATTCAGGAGCAAGAGGAAAACCTTTTTTATTTACATAATCCATGCATTCCCTTAAAACTTCTTCTGTAAGTTCATTCAAAGTTAAAGAGAATAAATGATCCAGATATTCCTGAGTGATATTTTCACGTCCAGGTTCTATTTTATCCGCAGAATATATAATCTTACCAAGAGTTCCAAATGTTTTTAGTCCATATGTATGAAAAGCAACCGATTCCAGAAGTTCTTCATCGGAAACCCCGTATTTTTCCTTTAATAAAACAGCTGCTGCCCTTCCGTGCAAAAGAGAAGGCTTTTTGCGTTCCATTTCTGAAACAGGCAAGCCGTCTTTTTCTGCAAGTTCAATTACTTTCTCTGAAGGAATTTCCTTACAGATATCATGGCCTATACCTGCAAGAAAACCGCGGTCTTCTTTTTCGCCGTAAAGGCGGCACATTTTAAATGCAGTTTGAGCAACTCCAACAGAATGTACAAAACGCTTTTCAGAAAGCATTTTCTTTGCATCTTCCTGAACCTGTTTAATCTGCGAAAAAAGCGGAGAATCTGCAAAAACCTGTTCGATTCTAAAATCTATATCCATATAATTTTCTATTTCTAATATAACAATAAACTTTTTCTGGAACAAGACCAGAAAAATCCTTTCCTGCCGCGGCAAGAGCACGTATATCCGTAGAAGAAACCTTAAAAAGCGGATTATAAAGAATTCTGTGCGGATACGGAAATTCCTTTAACATTTCTTCCGTAGCAAATTCGCCCGAAAAATCCCCGCGGTGTTTATTTTCAAATGACGAAAATCCATCTTTTTGCACCTCAGCTTCAAAGACATTATCTTCGTTCGGCCTGTGCGAAAGAATCAAATCCGTTTTTTCCGCAAGTTGTCCGGCATTTTTCCATTTACTGAATTCCGCACTTAAATCCTGCCCGATAATAAGCCCCAGTTTTCCTTCCAGAACAGCTGAATATTTTTCTTCAATATAACAAACCGTATCCCATGTATAAGAAATACCGCCGCGCTCAATTTCGCATTTTTCTACTTCAAACCGGGAATCTTCTTCACACGCCAAAGCAAGCATATTAAGTCTGTCTTCTACAGAAACAGATTCAGTTACAATTTTATGCGGAGGCATAAACGATGGAACAAATAAAATCTTATCGTAGCCGAATGTATCACACACAGAGCGCGCAAGAAGCACATGCCCGGTATGAACAGGATTAAATGTTCCGCCTAGAATTGCAATTTTCATTACTGAATGCCTGTTTAATTATTCCATACCCGGATACTGAACTTCTGCATCTTCATCTACCGAACGGCTTGCAAGAAAACTTGAAGAACGGCCGGAAAAATCTGCATTTGAATTTGTCTGACCAGCTTTTTTGCCGTTTTCAAGCTCATCAACAAGCTGCATGATTGCCTTGCGGGCATCTGAAAGCCCATAATTTGCAACTATAGAAACCGGTATAACCTTTATTTCTTTATCAGTGCTGCGGATTTTTTCTGCTACTTCTTTTGCCCGCTCAGAGGCACCTTCTATATCAATTTTATTACAAAGTACGATACGAGGCTTTTTTACAAGTTCTTCAGAATAAGAAGAAAGTTCGTCACAAAGAGTATCGTAAGCCGTAAGATAGTTTTCATCACTGCAATCAATCATAAAAAGAAGGCATGAAGTTCTGGAAATGTGCTTTAAGAATTGAAAGCCAAGACCTGCACCTTCAGAAGCTCCTTCAATAATTCCCGGAATATCAGCAATTATAATATCCCTTTCGTTATCTACGCGCAAAACTCCAAGATTTGGAATTTTTGTTGTAAACGGATAAGGAGCAATTTTTGGGCGTGCATTTGTAAACGCCGTAAGCAAAGAAGATTTTCCGGCATTAGGAAAACCTACAAGTCCTACATCAGCCATTATACTTAATTCAATTTTTAATTTGCGGGATTCACCGGGTTTTCCGTCATGCGCATAGCGCGGTGCCTGATTGGTAGACGACTTAAAATGAATGTTTCCCCAGCCGCCTTTGCCGCCTTCAAGGAAGATAAAGCGTTCATCTTCACTTTCTACTGTAAAATCATGAATTAGCTCGCCTGTTTCTGCATCGCGGATTGTACTTCCCGGAGGAACAGGTATAACAATATCTTCGCCATCTTTACCGTATTTCCCCCAGCTCATTCCGTCCTGACCATTTTTAGCCTTAAAAAAACGATGGTAACGAAGGTTTGCCAAAGTACGAAGGTTACGCTTTACACAAAAAACAACATCTCCGCCTTTACCGCCGTCACCGCCGGAAGGACCGCCGTTAGGAATATATTTTTCACGCCTGAAAGAAACACAGCCGTTACCACCTTTTCCGGCAGTAACTTCAATAACAGCTTCATCTGCAAATAAAATCATAAATCAACCTCTTCTAACGCCGCAAACAAAAACAACATAAAAAAAATGAACAGACAGCTAAACATCGCCGGAGCGACACCTATAAACACAGTAACACGAATTTAAAAAAAATACCCGAACAGCAAAGTGTCCGGGTAATCTATGAAAGCAGAAAAGTTTATTTATGCCTTTACTGGAGTAACTGAAACAGTTTTTCTGTTTTTGCGTTCTCCGTAAACTACTTTTCCGTCTGCAACTGCAAAAAGACTGTCATCTTTTGCTTTCATTACATTATCACCAGGATGAAACTTTGTTCCACGCTGTTTTACAATAATTGAACCAGCTGTTACTACTTCACCACTGAACTTTTTGATTCCAAGGTTTTTTGGGTTAGAATCGCGTCCGTTCTTTGCACCACTACCGCCTCTAGATCTTCCCATTTTATTCCTCCGATTAGGCTTCTATCTGTTTATACAAAATCACATTTTCTGGATATTCGCTTACCAAAGAAGAAAAACCATTCTCCAGAAACTTCTGTGCAAACGCCAGTTCAGCATTTATCGTTTCACTAAACTCCGTCTGCTTCACGCAAAAATCTACAATTCCGCGTGTTGTCAAATCACTTTCAATACATACACCTTCAAGGTCTTCTAATGTTTGCAGCGCAGTCCGTACAAGAATACTGATTGCAGAACAAACTATATCAGTTCCTTTTTTACCGTAACCGGAATGACCTTCTGCCCTGCAGGACTTAAGAACACCATTCGGACGGCACACAAGGTGTATGCTGGTCATAACTTATGCTACTACAATGTCCTCTACACGAACATTTGTATACTGCTGTCTGTGACCAATCAAACGATGGTAATCTTTCTTGCTCTTGTATTTGAAAACAAGAACTTTTTTATCTTTGAAAGAATCTTCTACAACTACAGTAACCTTAGCACCCTTTACAAAAGGAGTTCCAACGCTAACTTTGTCTCCGTCGCTTACGAGCAATACAGAATCAATTTCAATTTTATCGCCTTTTGCTGCGTCAAGTTTGTCAAACTGAAGGACTGCACCCTTTTCGGCTTTAAATTCTTTGCCCTTATATTGAACAAGTGCGTACATATTATATACCTCAACTAAAAATTAATATGAAAAATCGCCACGGTATTTAACGGGACATACCAAAAGGCAAGTTTACCATACGTGTAACAAGGATATTATCAGAAACCGCGTCCATTAGTCAACCCAGTTAAATACGTTTTACATTTTTTTCTATTGCAGGTGTACGCATAAGCCTGCGTCTATGCGAGTTTGCGGAGCAAACACGGTAAGCAACCGCATTATATCCCGGACTCTTTTTTATTTGGGTGCTGTTTCAAAAGCCAGTGACACATGTCACAAGAGAACCGGTACCGTTGTTTTGAAAATATGCTATTTTTATTCATTTCCGGTTCAATTGTACATGGTCACTGGCTTTTTCTCCCTACCCAAATTAACAAAAAATTAAGATTATAAAGCGTTTGACATGAGATGTTTTTGTGAATACTAGCGTTCACAACGAGATCTCCTGATTTTTTTTACGAAATAATTTCAACAAATTTCATATTTTTTATTATCTCGCCAATTAAATAGGTATAAATCATTAATGCGCGAGGTAATTCATGTCATTTATTAACAGAAAGTATAAGGATTCAGTTTTTACAGATTTGTTCGGGAGTGACCGTGACGGCAAGAAAAACTTTCTGGAACTGTATAACGCTCTTTCAGGCAGCGATTACAAGCTTGAAGAAGTTACTCTTGAGCGCAAGGTTATAGAGCAGTCTTTGTATAAGACGTTCAACAACGATGTCAGCTGGGAAATTGACGGTAAGCTGATTGTCCTGGTCGAACATCAGTCAACTATTAACGAAAACATGCCTTTCCGCTGTCTTGAATACGTTACGCGTATTTATGAAGGAATCGTTCCTTTGAATAAAAGATATGCAGAAAAGGTTTATAAAATCCCTAATCCTGACTTTTATGTTGTTTATGTAGGTAAGAAAGAATTGCCACTGGAGCAGGAACTTAGATTGTCTGACGCATTTTATAAAAAAGATGAAAGCTCTCTTGAGCTGGTTGTAAAAGTTAAGAACTGCACGAATCCTGAAATCTTGCCGGTCAGCAAAAACTGTGATATTTTAAAGGAGTATTGCCGCTTTGTTGAGATAGTAGAACGCACTTACAGCAGACGTTTTCCCAGGCGTTCATTTAAGAAGGCAATCGAGCAGGCGGTTTCCGAAGGTATTTTAACAGATTACCTTGACCGGAAATCGCGGGAGGTCATAAACATGCTGTGTGCTAAATATGATTACAAGATGGACATTGCCGTAAAACAGGAAGAAGCCTTTCAGGACGGAAAAGAAGCTGGCATTAAAATCGGCAAAGAAGCCGGAATTTCTCTTGGTACACAGCAGAAAGCAATTGAGGATGCAAAAAGTTTTTATGAAAATGGAGTTCCTTTAGAAATTATTGCAAAGTCATTGAATATGCCTGTTGAACAGATAAAGGAAATTGTAGCACAGATTTAGAGGAATTTATGAGAGAAACATTTCTGTGTGCTAAATATGATTATAAGATGGATATTGCCGTAAAGCAGGAAGAAGCCTTTCAGGACGGAAAAGAAGCTGGTATTAAAATCGGCAAAGAAGAGGGAATTTCTCTTGGTACACAGCAGAAAGCCATTGAGGATGCAAAAAGTTTTTATGCTAACGGAGCTTCAATAGAGCTTATTGCAAAATCCTTGAACATGACACCTGAACAGGTTAATGAAATTGTAACAAAACGATAGCTTTCTGTATGATTTTTTTTGCAAAGACACAACGCGTACAAGTTGTTTTAAGAGTTACAACAAGTTGCCGGAAGCCTTGCGACAACTTATTACAAGAATGCTGCAAGCCTTGTACAAGCTTTAAAAACAACTTTACAGAGATATAATACGTCGAGTCAAGGCACTCGCTAAAAAAAGAAATCAAAGCAAGTAGAAAAAGAAAGCCTACACTAGATTGGACAAACGTGTAGGCTTTTAAAAGCACTTACGGAGGTTCAGCCACACTTCCGTGGTGCACATCGTCGATTTACTATGAGCATAACTGCAGTTTTTCCCTGTGCGCACTGTCGATTTACCATGAGCATAACTGCAGTTTTTCCCTATGCTCATCGTCGATTTACCATGACTAAAATTTTTGATTTA
>JAEEWW010000126.1 GCA_016287815.1 Treponema sp.
TGTTTCCCTTTTTTGAGTTGCCGCAAGATTATGAATCTGATGAATATATTCTATAAAAGGAAGTTCATAAACAGAATTTATCTGTTCATTGGTTATAAGCGGCATTTTGATATTTGCAAGAACCTTACCCTCGCCTTTCATCTTTTCAGGCAGCAGCATTGTATTCTGCCCCAGCGCGATTTCCAGAAGAATTTTATAAATTGATTTATTTTGTAAAACCGCAAATAACTGGCTCATTCCGGAAAGACGCGGATTAATTTCAAGTACATACCATTTTCCTTCAGAAAAAACCAGATCAAGCTGAATTATCCCGGAAAAATTAATTTCGTTTGCAAGAAGAATCAGTATTCCCGTTAATTCGTCCATAGGATATTTTGAATTTACAAAAGGACCTATTTTTACGCTTTGCTTTGGGCTTGTAATTCCATATTGATTTACGGAAAACATGAACGGTGGAAGTATATTATAAAATCCGTTTCCTCCGTGGATTTCTGTGCCGAACTGTACACCGTCAATATACTCTTCTACAATTCTATCCGAAGAATTTTTATGCGACTGCAGATAAGCGGCTGCAGCCTTATAGGTTGGCACAACCTCTGCACCGTAAGAACTTAGTCCGACCGTATCCTTAATAATAACAGGAAAATTAAGTTTTTTTATCTGGGAAAGTACATGTTCCTTGTAAACATTTGTTTTTATTTCTTTATGACCGCGCTCGCACCAGAACATTCCGTGATGAACATAAACCGCCTTTGGAACATTAAAACCAGCTTTTTCCAGAAACTGATGCGTCTGCCACTTATCAAAGCAGATTGCAGATTTTTCTGAGGGAACGCAAACAGTTTGTATCCCGGATTCTGAAAGTTTTTCTGCAATAAGCGAATCCTTTATAGGAAGCCAGTCATAAGGAGTTACCCAAAAACTTGCAGAAATAACAACATCAGGTTTAAGTTCAAGGATTTCTGCGGCAATATCGTCTACCGTTTCTTTTATAAGACAAACATATTTTACGCCGGCAGGAGATTTTTCAAAGGCCTCTGACTCAGTATCAATTAAAAATGAACCCGGCATCTGTGTTGCAACAAAAAAACTATGTTCTGGAAATTCCTTAGCAAGCGATTCCCACTGGGATTTGTAGGAAGGCAATACCTTGTCTTCAATTTGCCGTGAATCAAAAAAATTTGAATTTGTACTGAAAAAAACAATATTCAATTCATGCTCCCAAAAGGTTTTTCGCAAGTTTTCGTTTAACGCAAGAAAATTTGCGAACTATTCTTAAAACATAAAAAGCAGCACAACGTTTAATTTTTGCCTTTTGAAACAATTATAATTCCAATACAGACAAGTGCAAGAGAAATAAGCGTTACAATTCCTGTCTGGTTTGCTTCATGCAAAAAAATTGCCGAAAGAAGAACGCCAAAAATCGGATTTAAAAAGCCAAAAATTACAACTTTTGAAACCTTGTTGTATTTTAAAAGCAAAGCCCAAATGCCGTAGGCAACCGCACTAATAATAGCCATGTAAAGCATTAAAATCAAAGCCAGAACCGTTTTTCCTTCAGCAATAACAAGATGTCCGCCAAAAGAAGCAGAAACGGCAATCATGATGATTCCGCCAAGCACAAACTGCCAGCCTGAAAGCATTACAGGATTTTCTGTTTTAGAAAATCTTTTCATAAAAACTGAAGAAAATGAATAGGAAACTGTCGAAAGAAAAATAAATCCTTCTCCGTTAAAATGGAAAGCGCCACCAGAAGATTTATTTCCTGCAAGATTTAAAATTACAACACCTGCAAATGCCAGAATACAGCCAATAATTTTGCGCATAGTAAGTTTTTCAAACCGGAAAATAAGAGAAGCAACAAGAATAGCTACAAACGAATTAAGAGCACCAATGATTGCAGAACGAACGCCGGGGGTATGGGCAAGTCCACCGTAAAAGAAAAAATATTGTATTACGGTCTGCAGCATGGCAAGCACAAAAATCTTTGAAGAAGAAGATTTTGAAGGCAACAGCAGTTTTTTTGAACCCAAGCTGCCTATAAAAACTGTAAGGATTCCTGCAATTAAAAAACGGATTCCTGCAAAAAGAATTCTTGAAGGCACATCGTCTGCACCGATTGAAAAAAACTCATATCCACCTTTAATACACGGAGTCGCACTACCCCACAAAAAACAGCATATTAATGCACCTGTAAAAACAACTGCTGTTTTCTGCATGAAATTTTCTATATTATTTTTTTTGGCAATATTATTTTTTGAATTATCCACTTACAACTCCATAAACCTAAATTATATTGTATACAACATACAGTAAAAAAAGGGCGGTGTCTATCTGATAGTCAAACTTATGCTTGAAGGAAAAACAAATTGTCTATAAACTTATTTATTATGAAAACTTCACTTGTACTTGAAGGCGGCGGAATGCGCGGAATGTATACCGCAGGCATACTTGACGTTCTTATGGAAAATTCAATCAACGTTGACATGATTATCGGCGTTTCGGCAGGAGCGGTATTCGGCTGTAATTTCAAATCAAAACAGCCTGGCAGGGCAATCCGCTATAACAAACGTTTTTGCGCCGATTCACGCTATTCAAGTTTTCGCTCGTTCATAAAAACAGGTGACTGGTTCGGAGCGGATTTCTGCTATAAAGAAGTTCCATTTAAATACGACATTTTTGACGTAGAAACATACAAAAAAAATCCTGTAAAATTTTATGCGGTCGCAACTGACGTGCTTACAGGAAAACCCGTTTACCACGAAATTCCAGACGGTAACGAAAACGATTTAACCTGGATGCGCGCTTCTGCTTCCATGCCGCTTGTTTCCAACATCGTGGAAGTTGACGGCTACAAACTTCTGGACGGCGGAATGAGTGATTCAATTCCGCTGAAAAAATCAATTGAAATGGGCTATACAAAAAACATTGTGGTTCTTACCCAAGTTGAAGGCTATCAGAAAAAGCCGAACAAAATGCTTCCGCTCATCAAAATGATTTACAGAAAATATCCTAAAATTGTAGAAGTCATGGCGAACCGCCACAAAATGTACAACGAAGAGCTTTCGTATGTTGTCGAGCAGCAGAAAATGGGAAACACATTCGTAATTCGCCCGAGCCGCCTGCAAAAAGTCGGACGAACGGAACACAATCCGGAAGTATTGCAAAAGATGTACGATTTAGGAAGAGAAGATGCCGTTACAATCCTGCCGGATTTGAAAAAATTCCTTAAATCCGAAGCAAATTAAAATGGCTCAAGAAAACTCAATTTCTGAAAAAACAAAGAACTATTTACAGGATCTCGCACAAAAATACGAAACAGTTGATTTTTCTGACGGCGACCCGAGTTTTATATTGAATTACTATAAGAAAGATGAACAAACTGAAGCTGCCGCATTCATAACGGCACTGCTTTCGTTCGGACAGCGCCAGCAGTTTTTAAAAAAGGTTGATTACATTCTTTCACTTGCACAAAACGATTTTTGCCTCTGGCTTAAAAGCGGAAAGTGGCAAAATGATTTTCCATGCGGCACAAAAAAGTTTTACAGATTCTATTCGTTCGATGATATGCGTCTTGTTTTTGCGCGAATGCAAAATCTTTTGCAGAAATACAATACTTTTGGAGAAGCTGTAAAGACAGGATACCAGAAGCAGCTGGCATTTTTGTCTGATACTGCTGGCGCGTCTACAAGTAACGAAAAAACTGCCAGACCTATACAAAAAGCACTTATTCTTGCTGATGCATTTTCAGCCTTATTTTCGGACTGCAAAATTGTTCCGCATGGAAAACAGTGCGCAAACAAGCGGCTTCACATGTATTTCAGGTGGATGGTTCGTAAAAACTCGCCGGTAGACAAAGGAATATGGAACTGGTTTGACCAGAAAGATTTAATCATTCCGCTTGATACGCATGTTTTACAGCAGGCAAAAAAACTAAATCTTATCCGGCAAAATGCACCGGCAAGCGCAAAAACCGCCGCAGAAATTACCGACGCATTAAAAACTATCTGGCCGGACGACCCTGTAAAAGGCGACTTTGCGCTTTTCGGCTCCGGCGTAGACACAACCGTATCCAGCGCCGGAAACCTATAAAATTATTTTTCCATTAATTTTGCATACTTTTCTGCAAGACGTTTTGATTTTTTAGCCGCAAGACCGCAGTAATTTGCAGGATTTTCAAAGAAACTTGCAGGATTTTCAAAACCAAGTTTTTCAAGCTGAGCCGTAATATCTGCAAATTCTTTTGTATGAGTCTTTAAAACTTCAAAGAATGTCTTTCCTGATTTTTCTGCTTCAAGCGTAATGTTACGGATAATTTCGTGTCCGTCATTATAGCCTGCTTCGCCAAGCAGAATGTAAGCAGGTTCTGCAAGAACACCGCCTTTAACTTTTCCGCCAGCTCCCTGAAGATTGCGGGCCATGCCTTCTTTATCTGCCTGAAGACCTTTTACAACGCTATTCATTCTGGCAACGGCCATTGTAAAGCCTGAAACATAATCAGCAATAAAACGCTGGCTTGCGCTGTTGGTCAAATCACGCTGATGTTCACTAATCTGATCCATGTAGAACGTAATTACACGCGGACACATTGCCTTCCACAAAGATTTTACGTGCTCGCTGTTCCATGGATTGCGTTTCTGCGGCATAGTTGAAGAGCCAACCTGAGTAGAAGCAAAATATTCAAATACTTCACCGATTTCTGAACGCTGCAAATTACGCAAATCATCTGCAAGGTTTGCAATAATTCCAAAGGCAACATTCATTTCCAAAAGAAGACGGAGAACATGTTCCGGTTCAACAAGCTGATTTGAATATTCGCTTGGTGTAAGCCCCAGAAACTCTGTATAAATTCGTTCCAATTCTTCAGGATCCTTTACAATCATGGAAGGTCCATTGTAACTTCCAACAGGGCCTG
>JAEEWW010000036.1 GCA_016287815.1 Treponema sp.
GCCTGCGCTTGCCGCAGTTGCACAAAATCAATGCGACAATAATATACAGTTTTTGCTATTGAATGGACAGAGGAAACCAGCATCCTGACTTTCTCTTCGCAATAATCTAACGCATATTCAATATTAAAAGACTCGGTCGTGCTTTCTTAGCAGAAAAGGAAATCTATTTACCTTTTTTATTTTTCTAGTTTTTCCGCCATTTTTTTAACTTCTGCCTCATACATTTCTTTCAGTTCAGGAGGATTTATAATTGTAACAGCAGAGCCAAACCGAAGTACCCAGTAAAGCGTTTCCTGAATCTGGTTTGATTCAAAACAAAGATATACGGTTCCATCTTCATTCTGTTTACATTCCTGATTTTTATGCCAGGTTCGCTCAAGAATATATGTGTTAATCGATTTATCAAAAAGAAGTTCTATCTTCTGTGGTTTTGAATCATTGTTCCAGATTCCAAAGTTCGGGTCTATAAAAATCTTCTTTTTATAATCAGGATCAGGAGCAAAGTCTTCGCCAAGCTCAATATTTTTCATACGTGCAAGTGTAAACGTTGCAAACTTTTCATGCTTAGAAGAATAACCTAAGATATACCAGTCACCTTTCTGGTTATAAATCTTATATGGATAAAGTTCGTGCGGTTTAAAATCCGTTGCACTTATAGAGCGATAGTCAAACTTCATCACTTTATGAAGCTTTGTTGCCTTAAAAACCAGATTAAACACTTCTTCAGAAATCACAGGAATAGGATCAGCTATAAACTCCACGTCATTAGCAAAACTTGACTGCACTTCAACCTGATTCGGAAGCATCTGCGAAAGCGTATCGTAAACTTTTTCAATCGTCTTTTTTAGCGGAGTGTTATTGTAGCGTTCCATAAGCGGCAAGATTCCGGTTACAGCAAACACTTCACTTTCAGTAAGCATCATGTTTTTTACAAAGTAAGTATTATCGCTGTAGTAATAACCTTTACGCATACGGTCATATTCAATCGGCGCATTGTAGTAAATCTTCAGTTCGTCGATGTCTCGCAGGATTGTACGGCGGGAAACTTCCAGCTCTTTCTGCAATCTTTCAACGCTGGGATAGCTTAAGTTCTGGATTGCCTGTTCAATCTTAAAAAGCCTTAAAGGCTTTGTGTGGTTTTCTTTCTGCTTTGATTTGTTTTCATTGGCCATAAAAAAATTATACATTCAAATTCTTCAAAAAAATATATAAATCTTTTTATGTTTTCCTTTCTTATATAGTTCCTGTAAAAATGAAATAACACCATAAATCAGCACCGGAACTAAAAGTGGCAGCGAAACAATTAAACCATTCAACCCCATAAAGACCTCCTTCAAGCTTTATGGTTCTAATTATAAATGGCAATAGTGTCAAAGATTGACACTGTAATATTTTTTTTAGAATTTTTAGAAATATATTTGCAAAAATGTGTAAATCCGCAAAAATTTTATAAGTTGAATGCAATAACAAAACAATTTCTGTGTCATTTTTCAGGTGCATATCAGTAAGAGAAAACTGTTCTGGTCAGCGCATTTTTCTCAACCAAAAAGAAACGGCGAGGCTGAATGCCAGAGGCAGACAGACTCGCCGTGTATGCGTTAGGGATTGTAGGGGCGGCGCAGCCGTTGCCGTTCGGTTTATAAAAACCGGACGGTAATGAAGGCGACAGCCGGAACCCCGCAAAGCCCGGCTGGCTGCGACTGAAAGGAGCAGCCAGAAACGCCCGTTAAAAACTTTGAATGCTTACGCTAAAGCACTTTCGTTTTCTTTTATACCGTGCTTTTTTGCAAAGCCTGTAAGAATCATTGTAAGGGCACCGTCACCTGTTACGTTACAGGCCGTACCAAAGCTATCCTGCAATGCAAAAATAGTAAGCATAAGGGCTGTTCCAACTTCATCAAAGCCAAGAACGCCGATGATGATTCCAAGCGAAGCCATTACTGTTCCACCTGGAACACCTGGGGCACCGATTGCGAAGATTCCCAAAAGAACACAGAACAGCACCATGGTTCCAAGCGATGGAATTGAGCCGTAAAGGATCTTTGAAATTGTCATTACAAAGAATACTTCTGTTAAAACTGAACCGCAAAGGTGAATGTTTGCAAACAGCGGAATACCGAAACTTACCATATCCTGACGCAAAACTTTTGATTTTCTTGCACATGTAAGTGAAACGGCAAGAGTTGCGGCTGAAGACATTGTTCCGACAGCTGTAATGTACGCCGGTCCATAGTGGCGGATAACTTCCATCGGGTTTTCTTTTGAATAGGCTCCGCCGATTGCGTAGAGCAAGGCAAGCCAGATGTAATGACCAATCATTACAATTACGATTACTTTTAAGAATACCGGGAACTGTTTTGTTACCGAGCCTTCATAAGAAAGTCCGCAGAATGTAAATGCAATGAAGAATGGCAAAAGAGGAATCATTACTTTGCCTACAATCTGCAAAATGATTTTCTGGAATTCAACCAGACAGGTTGTTATTGTTTTTGCCTGAGTCCATGCAGCAGCAAGTCCAATCAAAATAGAAAGTACAAGCGCACTCATTACACTCATTACAGGCGGAATTGTAAGTTCAAAAACTACTGGAGGAAGAGCCTTAAGTCCGTCCGGTGAAGTTACAATTGATAAATGCGGAATTAAAGTATAGCCTGCAAACATTGAGAATAATGCAGCACCTAAAGAAGAGATGTATGCAATTGTTACGGCAACACGCAGCATTTTTGATGCCCCGGCCCCAAGTTCTGTAATAGAAGGTGCAATACAGGCAATGATGATAAGCGGTACACAGAACATTATAAGCTGACCTATAATGAATTTAAGGCTGACAATTACTTTCATCAAACCTTCACCTGCAACCTGACCAACAAGCAGACCTGCGATTACGCCAATGAGCAGCAGCACTGGCAGACTTGTAAAAAATTTTTTCATATTTCCCCCATTTTTTTGTAACACTGCCCCCAGCAACTAAGGTGCAGTATCTATATCAACAGTATACACTGTTTTTCACTTTTATAATCGCTAAAAAGCATTTTTTCCGGCACGTAATTTTTCAGATGCCTTTTCAGGCATAATATTTTTCACGCAGGTACTTTATTATGTGCACGATTTTGCTTTATTCACGCGATTTTGCAGCAATCATTTCTTCAAGAATGACTTCGTCCGTTGTTTTCATACCGTCTTTAGCAATGCGCGAAACGGTTGCGATTGTCTTTTCAATGTCAGACATTACAATGCCGTCGCCCGGTTCAAAACTTTTTTTAGCCTTTGCCTGTTCATAAGCTAAGATTGCATTTCTAAGGCTTGAAGCAATTTTCATTGCGCAGGAAGGTTTTGCACCATCGCAGATTAAGCCGGAATTTACAGCCAGCGCGTTAGAAAGTGTTTCCTTAATGATTTCAGGCTCTTCGTTTTTTAGATAAGCAATGCCTGACGCCGCCGCAGATGAAGCTGAAACAACGCCACAATATGCCGAAAGTTTTCCGATTCTTTGCTTAAGGTAAAGCCCGATTAAATTGGCAAAAACCAAAGCACTGTAAAGCTCTTCCTTGTCTATTCCAAACTCACGGGCATACATTATAATCGGTACAGAAACAGTTATACCCTGATTACCGGAACCTGAATTGATTACAACAGGCAGTTCGCAACCGCTCATTCTTGCATCAGATCCTGCGGCGGCGTACGCGGTAATGGTTTCGGAAAAATTCCCCGGATTGTTTTTCAAAAGGATTCTTCCGATTGAAGAGCCCCATTCGTTTTTCATTCCTTCTTCAGCAATGGCCGTATTATAGGCAATTTCCTTATCAAGAATCGGCTTTAACTCATTAAAATCAGCACTGTTTACAAAGTTTTTTGCGTATTCGTAAATCTTTTCAAATGAAAATTCAACTTTTTCTTCAACGGCAGCTTTTTCAGTATTTTTCTTGAAAACTGCCTCGCCGTTTTTTTCTATTAAAGTAATATTCGTATGAGAATCTTCAATTACAACCTTTGAAGAATTTTCACCTGAAAACTCTTCAACTTCTATATAAAGATTCGGAACTCCCGGCACAAGCTCAACTTTTACGTTACCGTCTTCAATATATTCGTCCATTTCGCAAAGACGTTCTTTGTCGATATTTTCAAGAACCTGAAGATTCTTTTTTGCATCACCTAAAAAAGCACCTGCTGCAAGTGAAATTGCAATTCCCTTGCGGCCATCTGTTCCCGGAACTTTTACACTGTTTGCGTTTTTTATCATGTTGCCAGAAAGGCGGGCAATAATTTTTTCCGGATTGCCGCCAAGAGTTTCTTTCGCCTTAGCAGAAGCAAAAGCCAGTGCAATAGGTTCTGTACAGCCAAATGCAGCAATCATTTCATGTTTTAAACATTCAACGTAATTCATAAGCACCTCGAAAAAACAATTCCCTTTTGTTTATCAGATTCTATCACGTCTTATGTAATTAGTATAATTTAATGTTTTAATAAAAATGATAAAAATATTTTATTATTTTACAAATTGTGCTATAATCATTTTATGGAATTTCGAGCCGTAAAATCTTTTTTAGAGGTTGCAAGACAAAAAAGCTTCTGCCGCGCCGCAGAAAAATTAGGATATACGCAGGCCGCTGTTACAATTCAAATCAAGCAGCTTGAAGAAGAACTTGGCGTTAAACTTTTTGACAGAATCGGCAAGCAGACTTTTTTAAGTAATTCCGGGCAGCTTTTTTATGACTATGCCCTGAAAATGGTAAATGATGCAAAAGAAGCTCAGCAGGTTTTGTCTTCTCAGAAAAAAGAACCGACGGGCACCCTTACAATCGGAACGATTGATTCAATTTGTTCTACGGTTTTGCCGAATTTCGTGCAGGAATTTCATCTGATGTTCCCTAAGGTAAATATCAATGTAATTGTTGATACTCCAAAGGCACTTTTTAATAAATTGAACAGTAATGAAATTGATTTGATTTACTATCTTGATGAAATCCGCATCGACCAGAATCTTGTAATTGCTTTTTCCAAGAAAGAAGAAGCAGTTTTTGTTTCTCCTTCACAATTTATTTCAGAGATAAGCGGCACAACTGGTGCAGCAGGTACAACTGGCACATCTGGTGCGGCACTTGAGGCAAACAAGACCTATATTTCTGTCGATAGTTCTATCGATGAAATTCTTTTCGAGCCGTTGATTCTTACAGAAAAAGGCGCCAGTTACCGTTTCTTACTGGAACAACATTTGCTTTCACTTGGAAAAAAAGTAAAACCGATTATCGAAACAGGAAATACAGAATTCATTCTGAACATGCTCAAACGAAATCTTGGTATTTCATTTCTTCCAAAGTTCATGGTAGAAGATCAGATAAAACGAGGAAAACTTTTCGTTGTAAATGTAAAGGATTTTTCAATTCCTGTGTGGCAGCAGATTATTTACCACAAGGATAAATATGTCGGACGGAAAATGAAATCGTTTATTCAGATAGTAAAAAATCATTTTCCACCGGAATAATTAAGAGGCAACCTGCTTGTAATAATAGATAAATTCCAGCATGAACTGCTGAATGTCGCTGAACCATTTTTTCTGGAAAGCGCAGGCTTCTTTTCCGATATAGCGGAAATGCCAGCATTCCCAGCGGTAACCGGTATATTCTTCATAACCGTCAGGAAAAGAAAGTGACCAGCCGTATTCTGCGGCATGAGCGTTAAGCCACTTGCACGCTTTTGTTTCTGCATAGCTGTCATCAATCGAGCCAAAATCAACCGCAGTTCCAAGCTGATGCTGGCTTGTTCCAGGGCGGGCACTTTCCCTGTCTGTAATTTCCTGGCCCTGCAATTTTACAAGCCGGTTGTAAACCGTAACCTGATAATCGTACGAACGGTAGCTGGAACTTACAAGAAGATTTATACCGTCTTTTCTGGCAGCTTCGGCCATAACTTTAAGACTTTCGTAGGCGGGTTTTCTAAGCGACAAATCTTTGCGATTAATAGAATAACTTTCTCCTGCTACCAGAGGGATTATATCCTGCGGCACATATGACTGGCCGACAGGATGAGTTTTATCGCAAAGCACAAGAAGACCTTCTGTATCTTTTGCAAGCACATTCTGCAAATCGTTTAAAAAATCACCGGCATCGCCATTTGGTATTGAATTCCGTGCAGCCTCACTCATTTTTGAAAGAACTTTTGTAAGGATGCTCACATCTTTTTCCATTCGTACCTGCTGAGCTTCTGCTTTTTTACAGGAAACGCACAAAACCATTAAACCAAACAAAACAGAAAGTGATTTTTTAATCATCATTTTAATCCTAATAATCCTACCGTAATGAAGATAAAGGCATCAAATTTGGAGAAGTCGTTGCATTATCAAGTTTTGAATATTCTTCAAGCAAAGTCTTCTGCTGGCTTGTCATGCGCTGTGGAATCTGTACCATAATCTTAATGTACAAATCACCTTTTCTGGTTGTTCCGGTAATAGGAACTCCCTCACCTTTTATACGCAGCATTTTTCCATGCGGAGTACCGGCAGGAATTTTTATTTCAATATGCTTATCGTCAAGAGAAGGAATTGTAATTGTGGCCCCAATTGCAGCCTGAACCATAGAAACCGGAACGGCACAATATAAATCCTGACCATCGCGCTCAAAGAACTGATGGTTTTCAACATGAAGAATTACAACCAAATCTCCTGCAGGACCGCCGTTTTCTCCGGCATCTCCCTGATGTGGAATAACAATGCGCTTTCCATCATCAACCCCAGCAGGAATTGTAAGGGTTACGCGCTTGCTTTTTACCTGAACACCTTTTCCGCGGCATGCAGGACACGGTTTTTCAATTACAGAACCAGTTCCGCCACATGTAGGACATGTCTGCTGAACTGCAAAGAAACCTGCATTACGTCTTACCTGACCTACACCACCACATGTAGGACAAGTTTTTCTGCTTGAACCTTCAGAACAGCCGCTTCCGTGGCAGGTTTCACAAGTTTCATTGTGCTGGAATTTTATTTCTGTTTTTGTGCCGTAAACTGCATCCTTAAAAGATATGTCTAAATCATAACGGAGCGTTGCACCTTGAGACGGGTCAGAAGCCCTTCTTCGGGAAGAAGAACCACCACCAAAAAAGCTTGAAAAAATATCTTCAAAGCCGCCGCCCATTCCGCCGAACAAATCAGAAAAGTCATGGAACGCATGAGAATACTGTGCTCCGCCGCCCTGATCCATTCCGTCAACACCCGCAAAACCGTACTGGTCATACAGCGGACGTTTTTTATCATCAGAAAGAACGTCATAAGCTTCCGTAGCTTCGCGGAATTTTTCTTCTGCTTCTTTGTTATCAGGATTACGGTCAGGGTGATATTTTACCGCAAGTTTACGGTATGCCCGCTTAATTTCCTCTTTTGTTGCACTTTTATCTACACCTAAAACTTCGTAATAATCACGTTTTGCCATTATCCTAACCCTTAAAAAAAGTACCCCCGACGTCCGCAGCACAAATCAGTGCCAGGCAGTGCCGCCGGGGATTAAATATCCTGCAGCAGTATGCTGCAGAACTTGCAGTATGAAAACTACAAATTATTTTTTTTATTTATTGTCGTCGTGTACGTCATACTGAACATCGTCAGCCTGACCTTTATCAAATCCACTTGGACCAGCATTGCCATTAGCACCACCGTTTGCACCGGCAGCACCAGCACCTGCATTAGCGCCAGGATTTGCACCAGCGGCTCCTGCACCGCCTGCGGCAGCCTGCTGTTTGTAGATTTCTTCAGCAATTTTGTAAGAAGCCTGTTTCAAAGCTTCTGTTTTTTCTTTAATTTCAGAAACATTGTCGCCCTGCATAGCCTGTTTAAGGGCTGCTACAGCATCTTCAACCTTCTGTTTTTCAGCTGCATCTACCTTGTCGCCAAGTTCCTTAATAGATTTTTCTGTTGCATAGATAAGGCTGTCTGCTTCGTTCTTTGCATCAATACCTTCACGTTTTGCCTTATCAGCAGCTGCGTTAGCTTCTGCATCTTTAACCATCTTTTCAATTTCAGCATCGCTAAGACCTGAAGAAGATGTAATCTGAATATGCTGTTCTTTTCCAGTACCCATATCCTTTGCAGAAACGTGAACAATACCGTTTGCATCGATATCAAATGTAACTTCAATCTGTGGAACTCCGCGAGGAGCTGCAGGAATACCTGTTAAGTCAAAACGACCGAGTGTACGGTTCTGGTCAGCCATTTCGCGTTCACCCTGAAGAACGTGGATTGTAACAGCAGTCTGTCCGTCAGCTGCAGTAGAGAAAATCTGGCTCTTCTTTGCTGGAATTGTTGTATTGCGCGGAATAAGCTTTGTACATACACCACCCATTGTTTCAATACCAAGAGAAAGTGGAGTTACATCAAGAAGAAGAATGTCCTGCTTAACATCCTTATTCAAAATACCGCCCTGAATTGCAGCACCTACTGCTACAGCTTCATCTGGGTTAACTGAACGGCTTCCTTCCTTACCGAAAATCTGCTTTACAAGATCCTGAACTTTTGGCATACGGCTTGAACCACCAACCAAAAGAACTTCATCTACATCGCTGGCAGATAGTTTTGCATCTGCAAGAGCTTTCTGACAAGGATCCTTTGTTTTTTCAAACAAATGTTCTGTCATCTGTTCAAACTGAGCACGTGTCAAAGACTTCTGCAAGTGTTTAGGACCTGTTGCATCAGCTGTGATGAACGGAAGGTTAATATCTGTTGTAGTCTGGTTAGAAAGACTGATTTTTGCATTTTCAGCAGCTTCACGAAGACGCTGCATAGCCATTGCATCTTTAGAAAGATCAATTCCTGTATCTTTCTTAAATTCATCAATAAGCCAGTTTGAAATTACACGGTCCCAGTCATCACCACCAAGATGTGTATCACCATTGGTAGAAAGAACTTCAAATACACCGTCTGCAAGCTGAAGGATAGAAATATCAAATGTACCGCCACCAAGGTCGTAAACAGCAATTGTGCGTTCCTTAGACTGGTCTTTGTTAAAACCAAATGCAAGGGCAGCAGCTGTAGGTTCGTTGATGATACGCTTTACATCCAAACCTGCAATTTTACCGGCATCTTTTGTTGCCTGACGCTGAGCGTCGTTAAAGTAAGCAGGAACTGTAATTACAGCTTCTGTAACTTCCTGTCCAAGGTAATCTTCTGCAGTCTTCTTCATTTTCTGAAGAATAAAAGCAGAAATTTCCTGTGGTGAATATTTTTTCTTTGAACCGTTTTCGTCAATTTCTACACGGCAGTCTGCACCGTTATCAATTACTGTGTATGGCAGCTTTGTTGCTTCGCCAGAAAGTTCTGCAAATCTGTGTCCGATAAGACGTTTTACAGAATAAACTGTGTTTTTTGGGTTTGTTACCATCTGGTTTTTTGCAGGAGCACCAACAACGCGGTCTCCTTTAGAAGTAAAACCAACAATTGAAGGTGTTGTTCTTCCGCCTTCTGAATTCTGAATAACAACCGGTTCACCGTTTTCCATAACGGCTACACAAGAGTTTGTTGTTCCTAAGTCAATACCAATAATCTTTCCCATAATATTCTATCCTCCCGGACCAAATCAGCCGGATTATATTTTATCTTTCTAAAGGGGAGTTCTTTCCCCGAGGCTCAATCAACGCATCCCCTGTTCCACAAAATCTAACTTTAGTTCTTTGGAACTTTTACCATAACTTTTGCATGGCGTATAATTCTGTCTTTAAGTTTGTAACCTTTAAGATAAACCTGCTCCAAAGTTTCCTTTTCGGCATTTTCATCTTCCATACGGCCAATTGCTTCATGCTCTTCAGGATTAAATTCATCTCCCTTTGCACCATAACCAGTAAGACCGTATTTTTCTTCAAGCATCTTAACAAGATTGCCGCTAATCATTTTTATTCCGTCAGCAATTGCTTTTGGATCCGTAGCAGTTGCCGCAGCTTCGATTGTACGGTCAAAGTTATCCAGACTTTCAAGCAAATCGCCGAGCAAAGAAGCATTTGCATAATCAAATGCTTCCTGTTTTTCTTTAATCATGCGTTTGCGGTAATTGTCAAAATCTGCCGCACGACGCAAAAGCTGATCCTTTAACTCTGCATTTTCTGCAGTAAGAGCTGCAATTTTCTCTGCATCAGTTGGTTCAGCAGCTTTTTCTTCTTTTTTTTCAGAATCAGATTCACTAGCTTCTGATTTTTTTTCAGTTTTTTCAGTTTTTGCTGTTTCTTCTGTTTTTTCGGAAACAGTTTCAGAAGTCTTTTTATTTTCTTCTGCCTTAACTTCTTCTTTCTGTTCCTTTTTAGTTTCTTTCATCGCTTCTTCCTATTTTTATTTTCATCATAAAAGATAATAATTTGCGCTTTAAATCGTCAATAAATTTATAACAATTTTTTAATATTTTTTTATGCTTTTTTTAATTGTTTTTTTAATAGATTTATGGAGCAATGCATCGAAAGACCGCCCTTTCGTGGTTCCGCTCGCGCTCATTCGCCACACTGTGGCGAACGCTTTCGCGCCACTACACGGCGGGCTATCATTGGTCTGAAATTGTACTTGAACTCTGGTAAAATGCTCTTATTGATTCGCTTAAATCATTCTGATGCTTAAAAAACTCATTTTTATCCTGGCATTTTTTCATGCATTCAATAAGCGAATTAAACGGATTTGTAAAATTTAACGGAAGTTCAACTTCGTATTTTGAATAGTCAGGCAAGAAACACAGAGCTTCGCCGTTATTGCAATTTTCATCATTCAGCACAAAAACAGTTTGTTTTCCTCCGGGAGCGGCACTGGCATCCAGACGAACCCATTTTTTTAAACTTTCAAAATAAACGGCATTAAATCCGTGCGGGAAAAAATGAATTTTTTTGTGTCCGTGCCGTTTCCGTCCGTCATCACTTTCTTTTTCCTCATTACCGCTTCTTAAAATCTGGTAGCAAAAACCAGCAGGTATTTTAAAATTGCGCAGGATTGCCGCATACAGATGAGCTTTTGCAAAACTTAAACCGTGACCGTTTTTTACAACATCACTTGCTTTTATGCTTAATTCTTTTATTTTATGCCCGGGGGAACACGGAAAAGTATCCCGTACAAAATAAAATGCTTTTTCAGCAAGAATTTTCGGTTCATTTTTGAACGGTTCAAACTGCGCGCAAACTTTTTGAACTTCTTTTGAAGAAAAATCTATGATATCCGTTTCTTTAAGATACATTTCCATATTCGGTTTAAGGTTCTTTTTACTAACGGAAATAGTATCGCCTATTTCATAAAACTCAGTTTCAAATTCAGGATTTTCTTTTAAAAATGTAACATAGCGCGCAATTTTTCTTACCATTTTTATTGTACTGTAATTATGCGTCAAACTGCGGTCTTCAACCATTCCATGAAAAGAAAGATTATCAGTAATTATCACGCCACCCTCAGCAAGATTATTCTGAAATTTCAAGAAAAATTTCATATTCTGCGCCTTAGGACCGTCTATAAAAATCAAATCGTATTTATCTTTAAAATCAAAACTTGCTGCATCGCCTAAAAAAATCGTAATTCTGTCCATAAGACCGGCTTCCAGAATATTTTTTACGGCAATCTTATAGCGTTCTATATCGTATTCAACGGTATCTACAAAAATATCATCGGAACAGCGTGCAAAATTAATCGCAGAATAGCCTATGGCACTTCCGATTTCTAAAATCCGCTTTATATTATGAGTTTTTATGTAATTTACAATAAATTCCAGGCTTGAATCTTTTATAATAGGAACTGCATTTTTTTTTGCAAATTCTTTTACCTGGAAAAACTGTTCCTGAGTTTCTGACATAGAGCACAGTATATTAAGAATCGCAGATTTGTAAAACTACCGCTTTTCTGCCTTACAAACCTGTATGAGTTAAAAGATTTTATGAATGTGCGATTGCGGCTTCGCGGCGTTTTTTTGCTTCATAAAGTTTTTTATCGGCAGCAGCAATAAACGACTGCATGGTTTTCATCTCTGGCGAATACGTTGCATAACCGTAACTGAAAGTAAGGTCATACGGCACTTTTTCTTCTTCGCAAATCTTTGCAAGCGATTCAGTAAGATTATTACAGATTTTTTCTGCTTCAGAATCATTTTCCAAATCAGCTATAATAATAAATTCATCTCCACCATAACGGCCAATAAAACATCTTCCGCCTGCTTTATTTGCTGTTTTTAAGGCTTTTGCACAGCGGATTAAAGCAGAGTCTCCTTCTACATGTCCGTAAGTATCATTTATTTTTTTAAACTTATTTACGTCAAGCATAAAAACATACAGTTTATTTTTATCACTGTCGCTTTTCATTCTTGCGCCAAGGTAACGCAAAAGCTGATTACGGTTATTAAGCCCCGAAAGCGTATCAACAGAAATCTGCAGGTTCTGCAAATCAATGTAAACAAAAAGGAACGCGAGCGTTACGCCAACACTTACACTTGGAAAATTCGGAACTGCAATTTGGATAATTCCTATTGCAAGCGGGAAGAACAGGAACATAGAAAGGATTCTGTATTCCATCGCCTTTAAATAACCGCTGCATTTTATAGATTTTATAACGGCATGAATCGTTGTAATTACTGTATACATCTGGCATAAAATCACATGAAGGATTATAAATCTGCCGCGTTCATACATATTATCAGGAGTAATATAGAAGAAAAATCCATTAAAATACGAAACAACTACACATACAACCGTAATAAAAATCGGAAGCCTTGAAAGATATTTAACAACAAGGTTTTTGTGAAATGAAGATTCAAGAGAATATTCAACATAACAGAGCCAGTAATAGGCCATCAAAACAGATGCAATTTCATAAAGCCCGTTAACACAAAAATTTACAAAGCGTGGAGCTGCAAGAAATTTTCCGTCGATTAGCGCCCATATAATTTCAAAGGCAAACACTCCGATTCCAGAAAGAATCGTTTTCATATAATAGCGCTGTTTTGTCTGCCGGTCATAATTCTTATACAGGCTGTATAAAATGATTCCGAGAATAACAATACAAAACGAATTTATTTCAACAATCCATACATAGTCCATTAATTATTATTTTAGCATGAATAAAAACTTTTTCAGAAAAAAAAGGCAGCCAATCCGGTAAAATTTCTAAAATATTAGACAACACAACCGTGTTTAAGCATAAATACAGTTAATTGACAGCATAATTATTAGAAGCTACAATTTATGCATGATAAATTTTATTACAATTGCCAGTCTTCTTGTGGCTTTAGGCTGGGTTGCGGCACTTAATATAATCGTCTATCCGATTTCTAAAAAACTGTGTATAAAAATATCTGATTACATCGTAAAAACCTGTGCACCAAGAGTTTTTTCCATTCTTGACTGCTATAAGCATTTTAAGTTTATCGGCGACATGGAATCCAAAAAACTTCTTCCAGACCAGTTTATTATAATTTCCAATCACCAGAGTTTAATAGACATTCCGCTTTATATGGTATTCATGCCGGAAAAAGATTTGCGCTTTGTAGCAAAAGACGCATTAGGCCGCCATGTGCCTCTTGTTTCAGAAATGCTTCGTGCACATGAACACTGTATAATTCCGCGTAAAGGGAGCCCTTCCGTTGCAATGAAAGAGCTGGAAAAATTCGGAAAAAGAGTTATTGAACGGCATCAGATTCCAGTTCTTTTCCCGGAAGGAACAAGAAGCAAAGACGGCAGTTTAGGTTCTTTTTATGCAGCAGGATTTAGAAAACTTACAGGGGCTGCACATCTGCCGGTTGCAGTCTGCGCACTGGAAGGTGGCTGGAAGATAAACAACCTTAAAAATATTTTTACAAACCTTTCTAACGGCTCTTACCGTGTAAAAGTATTAAAAGTGTACCCTGCTCCTGAAACAAAAGAAGAACAGGTAAAGATTCTTGATGAAGCAAAGGTTTTAATTCAGAATCAGCTTGACGAATGGCGTAAAGCCTGAAGAATACGTCGAGTCAAGGCACGCTTACGCTTGAAGCCTTGACTTCGCCGTTTTTAGGGTTTGTTTTAACCCCTAAATAAAAAAAAGGCTGTCAGATTTCGACAGCCCCTTTTTAAACTCAATAGTTATTATTTACTCAGAAAATTATTTAAGGAAGTCCTTCGGACGTCTTTCCATACGCTTTGTTTTTTCACAAACAGCTACATTTCTAAGTTTACCGTTTTTGAGTATTGTCTTCATTACAATTTCGCCACCAGATTCCGGATCAATGAAAATCTGTTTTGCAACTGTTGTACGAGAGTTCTTACTAGCTCCAGCCATAGATAATCCTCCATGAAATGATTATTGCTAATATACTGATAAATCAAATGCAGGTCAATAGCAGAAAGCAGGTAAAACAGGACAACCGCATTTTACTGATCTAAAAACCGCTCTATTTTTACGGCAATATCTTCAAGACTTTCGTAAAGTCTCTTTGTTTCACTCATGCTGGAAATAAAAAGTCTTCCGTACTGACGTTCAACTATGCGCCGGTCAAGTACAACAACTGCCCCCATATCATCGCTGCGGCGGATAAGTCGGCCTATTGCCTGGCGGAATTTTATAATAGCTTCAGGTACGCTTAAATCCATAAAAGAATTTCCGCCTTTTCGCTCAATCTGCTCAGACCGAGCCGTAAAAACCGGGTCATTTGGAACTACGAACGGCAATTTTACTATAATAACCTGCGAAAGCGACTGCCCCGGAACATCTATTCCCTGACGGAAAGAATCCGTAGCAAACAAAACACTGGAAATGTCTTTCTTAAAATTTTCAAGAAGCCGGCCGCGGTCATCTTCTCCTTGCTTTAAGATACTTATTCCAGAATTTTTAAGCATTGCACGCGCATAATCACATGCATGTTTTAATGAATCATAAGAAGTAAAAAGAACCAGTGTTCTGCCGGTGGCCGCACGAATCAGGCGGACTACAGCCTGTTCTACAAAGCCCTGAAAAGCCTGATTTTCCGGGAACGGAGCATCAGAAGGAACTGCAAAAAGCATATTTTTTTTATACGGAAACGGAGAAGGAAAAGTTCCCGTAGATAAACGCTTTTCTTCAATAAATGAAGCACCTGTTCTATGCATCCAGTAATCAAATTTTCCGCCTATAGAAAGTGTTGCAGAAGTACAGATTACAGATTTCATCGGTTCAAATACACCTCCTGCCATTTTAGGAGCTATATCCAAAGGAGTCTGTACAAACTGAATATACCATGGATTTGCATTATTTTTTGCCAGTGCCGGACTTAACTTTAGTTTTTGCATCCAGAAAACCGTATCATTATGTTCTTCCCACTGCGGAAAATTCTTGCAGAAAAGGACAAGCTCATCCATACGGCGCAGAATATTTTTTGATTCCCAATACTGGTGAGAATCCTTATTATCATCACTTATTGTTTCCATAATTTCGCGGACAGAAGAACAAACAGATGATATATTATCGCCTAGTTCGCTCATCAAAGAAATTACAGGCCCAAAACTTCCTGCATTCTGAGAATAAAGGCGAAGTGTATATTCTTTTTCCAAAAGATCCCCGGCGGCAATTTCAAGACTGGTCATGGAATTTTTAACCGTTTCTATTGCTTCTATAACACGAGCAGTTAAATCCGGCCCTGTGGATAATGCCTGAAGAGTAAAAATATAGCCAGAAACCGAAGCCTTTTTTTTGCGGTAAAGTTGGTTTACAAGCCTAAGAAGCCGGAAACGTGTGAAACTTCCGCTGAAAAAACTTGTAGCGGCACTTTCTATATCATGTGCTTCATCAAAAATCAGATGCTTGTATGGTGGAAGAACAGCCGCATCATCAAAACCAATTCCGCTCATTCTCGATTCAATATCCGCAAACAGCAGATGATGATTTACAACAAGAATATTTGCATCCATGGCTTCCTTACGCACACGCATTACAAAGCATTTTTCCCTGTACTGACAGCGCATTCCCATACATGCATCGCTTTCTGAGCAAACCCTGCTCCAGACATTTTCCGGAGGCATGAAAGTTAAATCTGACCGGCTGCCGGTTGGAGTATCCTTTACCCATTCGCTAATCTTATCAAGGATTTCCGTATCTTCGCTAAAAAGGTCACGTTCTGTGGCAATGTTTTCCAGGCGGCGAAGACATACATAATTCTGCCTGCCTTTTACAAGAACAGCCTTTATTTTTTTTCCGATTATTTTTTCGGCAGCCGGTATATCCTTTTCGGAAAGCTGCTGCTGAAGGTTTATTGTTCCGGTTGAAATTACAACCCGCTCTTTATTGTTAACAGCCCAAAGCATTGAAGGAATAAGATAGGCAAAAGACTTTCCTACTCCTGTTCCGGCTTCAAAAACACCGACAGAATCATTATTAAAAGCTTTTGCGATCTTTTTTAAAAGTTCAATCTGAACAGGGCGTTCTTCAAAATATTCAGACTGCCTTGCCAACGGTCCGCCTTCTGCAATGTAACTTCCGGCAAGGTCTTCATCAAGTTTTTGAATTACCTTCGGTTTTACAGGTTCCATTACAACATAAACATCATCAATCTGATTGTTTATAATGTAAAAACCCTGAGCATTTTCCGAACAGTCAGAGGCAACATTTAAATCTGCTTGAGAAGGATATAAAATTCCATTTGGATGATTATGAATAAGAACAGAACATTCGCGGGCTTCATAAAAATTCACAGGAACTGAATGCGCATTTCCGCGGGCAGCGGCACTTACTTTTGTTACTATGCCGTTTTCATCGATTGTTCCTGTAAAAAAAACTTCATTGCCGTCTGCTTCTGCAATAGCTTCCTGCATGACGGCAATAACATCTTCTGTAAATCGCTCGTTAATATTCATTAAGTGAATATTAGGTGATTAGGGCGGAGGATTCAATACCCTCCGCTAAAGAAAGTGCATTATAAAATTACAGGCTGTTTACAAGTTCAAGAGCTTCTTTTGTAAGACGTGTAATTTCGTCAAATTTGCCTTCGTTGATTAAATCAGCTTTTACCATCCAAGAACCGCCGCAGCAGAATACATTCTTTAATGCAAGGTAATCTTTGATGTTTTTCTGATTTACACCGCCGGTCGGCATAAATTTAAGAGGATAAACGGCACCTACAGCTTTAATAAAATCAGCTCCGCCAGACTGTTCTGCCGGGAAGAATTTTACAGCTTTAAGACCATTGCGGAGAGCAAGTTCCATCTGTGAAGGGCTGTTTACACCAGGACAGTACGGGATGTTGTGTTCCTGACACCATTTGCCAAGTTCCTGGTAGTATCCAGGAGCAACAATTGCACTGGCACCAGCATCAACGGCTTTCTGAGCCTGTTCAAGAGTAAGAACTGTTCCTGCAAGAGTAAGAACATCCGGGCGTTCTTTTGATACGATTTTTATTGCATCAGCTGCAACCGGTGAACGGAAAGTAATTTCTGCAATCGGAAGTCCGCCTGCAACCAGTGCATCAATTAATGGAAGAGTGTTCTTTAAGTCATCAATTTTGATAACTGGAACAACTTTTACCTTTGCCATTGTTTCAAAAACATCTTTAGCCATAACTACTCCTATAAATAAAAACCTGATTTAGAGTCAAATTTCTTTTGTAAATTGTAAACATATTCTAATACACAAATCAAAAGTACACAACAGATATTTTTTATAAGGCTGTTGTATGCAAGCCGCGTTAAAAAATCGCGAGTGACGCAGCGATTTTAGCGGCGTCAAGTTTCGCCCCTGCGAAACTGTTACCCCTGCTGCTGAAGGCTGCGTAACATGCCAAGCCACCACAGACAGCAATCGCCGCATATATGGCATAAAAATAAATAATTCAATATAATAAACGGGTTTTTACAATCATATAAAGGATACAAAAATGAAAAAAATAACGCTCCTTCTAACTTTATTTTTTATGTCTGCCAGCCTGATTTTTTCACAGGCAAATATTAAAAAACAGGTTGCAGACAACAACACAAAAATTACATTTGATTCCACAAAACTTTTATCAGGCACCACAACCGAATACACAGAAGACGGTCAGGTAAAAAAACACTATTTTACAGCGCTTGGTGCCATGTTACTCGACAACATATTTATAAGCAGCTACAACAGATTTGTAAGCAAGGCACACTGGGCTCAGGTTACATGGGACGATGCAAAAGAGTTTTACAAGCACGACATGGAATGGGATACAGACTGGTACTGGACAAATTTCGTATTGCATCCTTATCAGGGATCACTTTATTACATGGGCGCACGTTCTGCTAACCTTAACGCAGGAGAATCTTTTGCAGTTACCGTTCTTGGTTCAACAATCTGGGAATATTTCTGCGAAACTAATGCACCTTCTAAAAATGATATGGTTTACACAACTGTTGGAGCCTTTGCCGTAGGCGAAATGCTTTACCGCCTTTCTATTGAAGCCGAACCAAAATCACGTCTTGCACGCCGTATCATAAATCCTGACAGCATGTTTACAGAATGGGTAACAGGTGAAGCTCCGCGCGGCACTACCGGTAACATTGATTCATTTTCTCTACGATTTATAGCAGGCACAACACATGCACACACAGCCTTTGAAAAAGTCTTTTCAAACGATACAGAAATTTTCCCTGTTTTTGCAGGACCTGAGTTCGCTGTTGTTTACAATGACCCGTACGGCTGGGATTCCAACACACCATACAGTCAGTTTGAATTAACCATGGGAGCCCAGTTTGGAGCAGGCTCAGGCGAAGGCGAAAGCAAGCTTAACGAAAAATTCATGTACGACATTCACATTACAAGCAACGGCATGCTGTTTTCACGGGCTGTAAACTGGGGCGACAACAAAGATACAACAATCGGTTTGATTTTTGATTACGATTTTATCTGGCATTCATTCATTGAACTTTCTTCACTTTCTCCGGGATTTGCAATCAAGCAGAGAATCAATCATCACGGCGGCAGTAAATCAGAATGGCAGATTCACATAGATGCCCTTATGCTTGGAACAACAGATTACTATTATTATAGAAGGGATGGAGCGCTCGAGCCAAAGGGAATTATTTCAGCTCCTGACTACACATTCCGCGATTATAATTATACCTATGGTAATGAAACTGTGCTAAAATACAAATATACCGGTAAAAACGGATGGATTCTGGATACAGATTTCCACGGATATGCCATGAGAGTATTCTGCAATCAGCTTCAGCTAAATATGACTTCCGGCTGGGAACTTATTGGAATCGCAACTGTTAATGCAGAACTTCCTGTAAATGAAAAAGTTAATATCGGCTTGGGAAATCAGGTTTATCTTAAAAAGACAATTTATGATGAAATCCCGGAAATTTTCCAGACAGTATACACAGGAAGTATTTTTGCACGCTTAAAATTAAAGTAAAAATACCAGCAATATGCTGATTCATAAAAAACACTAAACCGGAGGAACCATGACACAAAAGGCAAAGAAACGGATTCTTTTTACAGCAGCTTTTCTTATAGTGCTATACCTGCTTGCAGGATTCGTTTCTGCTTTTGTCATGGCCAACTTCTTTATAAAACGCCCTGAGGCGGGGTGGCCGGATCCAATCATTCATTTAAAAGGAACCCGCGCCCCATTTGAAAAAATCTTACATGAATCACGCACCTGGCTTTACGAAAAAAATCCTGAACAGATAAACATAACGTCTTCTGACGGATTAAAACTGGCAGCACTTTTGCTAAGTGTACCGGATCAGAAAAATTCAAAAGGAACTATACTTTTCATGCACGGCTATCACAGCCTTGCTTCCTTTGAGTTTTCAGGTTTTTATCAGTTCTTTTACAAAAACGGCTACAATATTGTTCTGGCAGACCAGCGTTCCCACGGAAACAGCGAAGGACAATATCTGTCTTTTGGAATAAAAGAACGCTATGATTGCCGCGACTGGATAACTTTTATAAACAAGCATTTTTCAACAGAAAAACCTGTTTACCTTTGCGGCGTTTCCATGGGAAGTTCAACTGTCCTTATGACACTTGGATTTGAGCTTCCTTCAAACGTAAAAGGCGTAATAGCTGACTGCGGCTACACAAGTCCTTCAGACATAGTAAAAGTCTGTCTGAACCGCGATTACCACCTGCCGGCTCCGCTTTTTATGCCCTTTCTGGACGGATTTTTAAAACTGAATTTCGGCTATAGTCTTTACGATTATTCGGTTGCCGAAGGATTAAAAAACAATACAATTCCTGTACTTTTTATTCACGGAACAAAGGACAAGCTTGTACCATTTTATATGGGAAAAGAAAATTTTGAAAACTGCAACGCACCTAAAAGATTTTTAGAAACCGATGCAGAACACGCTGTCAGTTTTCTGAACAACACTAAAGAATATACGGAAGCCGTAACAGAATTTCTGTCTTTCTGCGAAAATCAATAAATACGAATCAGCTTTGCAAAAACTTCTTCTTCTTTTCCGCCTTTAATTTCGTCTTCAAGTACTTTTTCAAGTTTTACGCGAATTTCAGCACCGGAAGCTGGAAGTTCCTGACCGTCAGCCAATTCTACGATACAGTGCAAAAAATTTTCTGTAACAGCCCTGAAAAACGTTTTTCCGTCTTTAGAAAAAGACTTTTCAGCAATGGCTGTTACAGCTGAACCGCACAATTCGCTTATGTATTTGATTTTATTTTTACAGGCAATATCCAATAATTTTTCTACCCGTTTTCCTGCAACCGCCTGAGGGATTTTTGGCTTCATTGAATAGGCTTCTGTTCCAGGCCGCGCCGAAAACGGAAAAGCATGAATCCATGTAAATTCTGCATGATTAACAAGATTTACAGTCTGTTCAAAATCTTCATCGGTTTCACCAGGAAAACCTGCAATTATGTCACATGCAAGGAAAGGTTTATTTTTAGCCTGCTTTAAAAGAGCGATTGCCTTATAAACCTGTTCAGCCTTATAAGGGCGCTTCATAAGGTGCAGAATCCGGTCACTTCCGCTTTGCAATGAAATATGAAAATGCGGACACACCCGCTCATCTTTTATAATCTCTGCAAAATGTTCATCAACAATTTCAGGATACAAACTAGAAAGCCTGAACGAAATACCCGATGTTTTTTTAAGAAGGATTTCAAGCAAGTCTGTAAAATTTATTTTTCTGCCTTCGTAAGTGCTTCTATAATGTCCAATGTTTACGGTTGTAATAACAACCTCTTTTTGCCCGGCTTTCTTTAATTCATTTACACGGTTTAAAACTTCCTGTGCATCAAGAGAAACTGATTTTCCTCTGGCAATATGAATACGGCAATAAGTACAATGGCAGTCGCAGCCGTCCTGAATTTTTAGCGAAGAGCGTGAATGAGATAAAAAAGTATCAGTAGAAAGCCTGAAAGGATTTTCGATTATATTGTCAGATATTTTTGCATTCCCCGCCGCCTTTATATCGCCGGTATCAGCTATTTCGGCAGAAACCGGTTTAACGCTCTTCTCCTGCAAATCAAAAATTGTATTCTGAATTAATCCAGCAAAATTTTCTGCTGAAAAATCACCTTTATTTAAAGAGTTATGTAAAACTTCCGGCAAATCTGCAAGACGCGCTTTTTTCATTCCCGGAAGAACGGCTATACGGCTGTCAATCTTTTTAAGTTCGTCAGGTTCTACCTGCGCATAGCAGCCGGTAATTACAAAAACTGCCGAAGGATATTTTTTTAGAAGCAGGCGAATAATTCTTCTGGCTTTCTGTTCTGCCTTAGTTGTTACGGTACAGGTATTTACAACGCACAAAACAACATCTTTATCTTCTAAAGATGAAGCATTTATACCTTCCATCTCTACAGAAAAACCTGCGTCAGAGAAAAAACGAGCCGCACTTTCACTTTCAATCTGGTTAAGGCGGCATCCTAAAGTTTCAAAATGGATTTTATTCATCAATGCTATATCGAATTATTATATCAAATATCTATTAATGCATCAGATTTGCTATACGACGTTTTCCAGCCAAAGCATCACCTTGAGAAGGATTTAATTCTATAGCCTTATCATAAGCGGCAGCGGCCAAAGTATAATTTTTTGCCATTTCACGGGTATAACCTAAACGTGTCCACCATCGGTCAAGTAAAGGCTCTTTTTGCACGGCAGCCGACAGGGCAATATCTGCATGCTGATACTTTGCCTGACGGATGTAAATTTCACCCATATAATAATAAGCCGTTCCAACTCGGCTGCCGGAATCAGGAATACTCGCAATATACCGCTCAAACAGCGCAAGAGATTCTTTATTCTTGCCAAGATAAAACTTTGCCTCGGCAAGAACTTCAACAAGACGCAAATCATAAGGACTTACTGCAAGCCCGTCATTAGCGCGCTGTTCTGCAACCGCATACTGTCTGTTTGCAACCAATGCCCAGCAAAGAACAACATAAGAATCAACTCTGTCAGGAGCAGCAGAAATTTCAGCCTCGCAAACCCGGATTGATTCTGTATAATTTCCTTCGCGATACATTTTTAATGCATCCGGATTTTCCTGTGCAAAAACTGACGCAGAAACAATCAATATAAATAAAGCAAAAATATTTTTTCTCATTCTAAAAACCATCTATCTTCTAAAGCAATCTTTTCTTTACACAATCTGCTGCTAAACAAGCCTGCAACTTATCAATGCGAGTACAAAGCAGCTATTTTAGCATTGTACATCGTCCGGTAAAACTGCTGTCCGGTTCAAGCACAACTTGAGCAGAAGTAATGTCACCAGTTACAGAACCTGTTGAAGTTACAAAAACAACTTTCTTACATTTAATATTGCCAGTTACTTTTCCGCGAACAGCAACACGCTCTGCAGAAATATCTGCATTAACAATCGCATCAGTATCAATCACTAAATCGCTTGTAGCTTCAATATTACCGGAAATCTGCCCCTTTACAATAAAAGGCTTTTCAAAATGAATGTTTCCGGAAAATTTTATATCTGGAGCGATATATGTATCATAATCGCTGTCTTCTCTTTCAAACAAATCGTTATTTGAATCACTCATGTCTATAATTTACAGGGAAATAAAGTCATGGTCAAGGTTTTCCATGGTTGCTCCATAAGCCTAACTAAGATAAAATACAATTATGATTATTGCTGAAATTGGAACATCCCACGGCTCCTCTTTTGAAAAATGCGAAAAACTTATAAAAGCCGGAATAGAAAGCGGTGCTGACGCAATAAAACTGCAATGGGTCTATGCCGATGAAATTCTTCATCCGGAAACAGGCTATGTAAATCTGCCCGGCGGAAAAATACGCCTTTATGACCGCTTTAAACAGCTCGAAGTTCCTGTAAGCTTCTACAAAGAAGCACGCGACTGCATACATTCCTACGGTGCAAAATTCATCTGCTCGCCTTTCGGCTTAAAAAGTCTTTCTGAATTATTATCACTCGAACCGGATGCCGTAAAAATCGCTTCGCCTGAATTAAATCATTTTCCAATGCTGCATGCTCTTGCAGAATTCCGCACCAAGCAGAAAGCAGACGGAAAAACGCCGGTTCCAGTAATTCTTTCAAGCGGAGTTTCTACACTTTCAGATATAGAAAAAGCAATTTCAATTCTTGGCACAGAAAACATTACCCTTCTCCACTGCATAACAAGCTACCCCGCCCCGGAAAGCGAATACAATGTTAAACTTATTCAAACCTTAAGCGCAGTTTTTGGAATTCCTGCCGGAATAAGCGACCACAGCCTTGATCCGATTTTAGTCCC
>JAEEWW010000127.1 GCA_016287815.1 Treponema sp.
TGTCACCGTTTTTTTCCAGTGTAGGAATAAAAAGCGTAGGGCTTATCTGACCAAAGTTTTTATATTTAAACCGCGAAAGAACTTCGTATCCGCGCAGCTGCTGATTTTTTGAAATAAACTGAGGCTGGAAAACCAGATAAAACTGAGAAGGATCTTCCGGGCTTTCAGCAGGAGAAACTTCCTGGGCGGCTGGGGCTTGAACAGGATCCAGCTCTTCTACTTCTTCTATACCTAATTCCAGTTCATCAACAATGGCATGTAAATCTGTTTCAAGTTGTAAGGCAATTTTTATGTTTTCGTCAAATATTACCGTACAGTTTTTACCTTTCTCTTTTGCCTTGTAGAGAGCCATGTCAGCGAAGCGAAGAATTTCTGAATCATCCTTTCCGTCTAAAGGAAACCGGGAAACGCCAATACTACATGTGATAGAATAATCTTTATTTTTGTAAATAAACGGGTGCGTAATGCCGTTATTTATTTTTTCTGCAAATTCGCTAAGCTGTTCTTCTGTAAAGTCGCCGGGAATAATCAGCAGAAATTCATCACCGCCCATATGACCGAGCATCATGCCGGGTTTTATGTTATGTGCAATATTATGCGCAGCTTCCTGAAGGAAAATGTCACCGATTTTGTGGCCAAGCGTATCGTTTATCATCTTGAAGTTATCAATATCAATAAACATAATCGCGAACGGATTATTCCGGTTTTCCGGAGCTGTCATAAAGTGAAGGGATTCTGTGATTTTCTTGCGGCTTGCGAGTGAAGTAAGTTCATCTGTATAGATAATGTGCTGTAAATCTGCCTGGGAAACACTTAGTTTTACAATGTCAGCGCGCTGTTTCTTTAAAAATGAATAAAAAAGGAAAGTAAAAGAAATCGTAACAATTGAACTTAAAAAACCAGAAGATATAACAACATGTGTTTTTATAAATGCAAAAAAAACGGATAGAGTTTGAATGGAAGAAAGAATAATTGCAAAGATAAAGCCCGTTTTGTCACACGAAAAAATAGCAAGAGTGGAAAGCATCAGGAAAATCATTCCGGATACTGAAAACAGGTTAGAAACAAACGGATTTACAAAAATCGCCTGCGGACTTGTCCCTGGCGAAGTTCTTGCAATATAAATAAACAACAGAGGTCGTGAAAATATTATAGTTAAACTCGCAACTGCATAGAAAATAAGAAAAAGAATACGGGGAAAACGTTTATTAATTTGCAGTTTATTCATATTTAAAATTATAAGATAGTTCTTTTAAAAAAACTAGAATTTTCTTTATTGTATAGATTTTTTTACAGAAAAGATTTGAGAAAAGTTTTATATAAAATGAAATTATTTTGAGGCAGAATCTGTTGTAATGTTATTCAGCCATTTACCCGATTTTACTCTTAGAATTCCAGGAATTATCTTAAAAAAGTTTTCTGAAATAAGGCACAGATAAATGATTGCCGGATTGCAATGAAAAATCAGTGCAGCGCAAAAACCCGCTGGGATTGCCACTGTCCACATCCAGAATAAATCATGGAAGGCCGCATATTTTGTGTCGCCGCCGGCACGACATATTCCGACAATGTAGCACATGTTAAATGAGTTAAAAGGATAGAAACATGCAAGAATCAAAAGCATATTTCTGGAATTGCGTAAAATTTCTGCGTCTACCTTAAACAGGAAAGGCAGTGCGGAACTTAGCGGCAGAAGGAAAAGAGCAATTCCCATAGACATAAGCGGCATAAAAACGGCCAGTTTATTTGAATATGCCCGCGCTGTTTTTTCCTGACCAGCACCAATATATTTTCCTATTATTATGCCGGCGGCGTTTCCGCAACCAATAAAAATTACCCAGGTAAGCTGGGAAATTGTTCCTGTAATATTGAAAGAAGCTATTGCAGAAGTTCCTGCACGTGCAAAAATTGCATTTTCAAAAGTAATGCCAAAGCCCCACAAAGTTTCGTTAAAAATTACGGGAAACGAAATGCGGAGAAATCTTGCTATAAAATCAGCATTCAAATTCAAATATTCTTTAGGATTTGCGCAAGCTTCATATTTTTTAGAATAAGAATAAATCAGCAGAAAAGCTGTTTCTATTCCTCTGGAAATTACGGTTGCAATGCCTGCTCCTACAACGCCCATCGCAGGAACTGAAAAAGAAATTCCTGCAAAAGAAAAAGAAAATCCAAAAATCAAAAGGAAATTCAGTATAGAATTGAAAACTACGGAAATAATTGTAGAAATCATTGAAAGGCGAACATGTTCTGTTCCGCGGAATGCAAATTGGTATGCAAAACCGATAGCTGTGATAGGGTAGCTGTAGCAGACACTTCTTAAGTATTTTGCGCCGGTTGAAATTACAATGGAATCTTTAGAGTAAAGGCTTATAAGAAATTCCGGGAACAAAAGGGCGGCAAACATCAGCAAAACTGAAATACTTGTTGCAAAGAAAAGCATTATTCCTAAAGTTTGCCTGATTTTTTGTATATCTTTTTTTCCCCAATATTGAGCGATGAAAACTGAGCCGCCGCTGGAAATTCCAAAAAGAATCATTCCCAGAATAAAGAAAATCTGATTTCCAAGTCCTACAGATGCAATTTCTACAGAACCAAGCTGTCCTACCATAATTGTGTCCAGCATATTTACAAAATTCTGCATGAACTGCTGTAGAGTAATTGGGATAGCGATTAAAAACAATTTTTTATAGAAACCCGGTATAGGGTTTGCTATTGTCTTTTTGAAAAAATTTATAAGCATTTAGTTCCTGACCAGAAAATCCGGTCGTTTTTAATTTCTGAAAGAGTGTATTGGAGCCGGAATTCTTCCACCGCGGTTGATAAAATCTGCACAGCCGAATTTACTTACAGGCATTACCGGACAACCGCCAAGAAGTCCGCCAAATTCAACCCAATCTCCGGCTTTTTTACCCGGTGCCGGAATTAAGCGGCAGGCTGTTGTTTTATTGTTTACCATACCGATTGCAAATTCATCTGCAAGGATACCTGAAATTGTTGTTGCCGGAGTATCTCCCGGAATTGCTATCATATCAAGACCCACAGAACATACTGTTGTCATTGCTTCAAGTTTTTCAAGACAGATAGAACCTTTCTGAACGGCGTTAATCATTCCTTCATCTTCAGAAACCGGAATAAAGGCTCCGCTAAGTCCGCCAACATTTGTGGAAGCCATAACACCGCCTTTTTTTACCATGTCGGTAAGCATTGCAAGAGCGGCAGTTGTTCCTGGTGCACCGGCTCCTTCAAGTCCGATTTCTTCAAGAATGCGGGCAACAGAATCGCCAACAGCAGGTGTCGGGGCTAAACTTAAGTCAAGAATACCAAATTCAACGCCAAGACGCTTTGCGGCTTCTGAACCAACAAGCTGCCCCATGCGTGTAATCTTAAACGCCATTTTTTTAATTCCATCGGCAAGTTCGTTTATAGGTTTGCCTTTGTATTCTTTTGCGGCAGCCAGAATAACGCCCGGCCCTGAAACACCAACATTTATAACACAGTCACTTTCGCCAGGGCCATGGAAAGCACCTGCCATAAAAGGATTATCTTCCGGGGCATTGCAGAAAACAACAAGTTTTGCACAGCCGTTAACGTCGCAGTTTTTAGAAGCCTCGGCGGTTTTTACGATTGCTTCGCCCATAAGCTTTACTGCGTCCATATTAATGCCGGATTTTGTACTTCCAACGTTAATGCTTGAACATACATATTCAGTTGAAGCAAGTGCCTCAGGAATTGAATCAATTAAGATGCGGTCTGCAGGTGTAAAACCTTTTTGTACCAGTGCGGAAAAACCGCCGATGAAGTTTACGCCTAATTCATGGGCACATTTATCCAGAGTTTTTATAAAAGGAACATAATTTTTAGCATCGCTTGCGCCGGCAACAATTGAAATTGGCGTAACAGAAATTCGTTTATTAATAATTGGCACACCAAATTCTTTTTCTATATCCTGACCGGTTTTTACAAGATTTCCGGCTTTTTTCATTATCTTGTCATAAATTTTATCACAGGAACATTTTGCATCTGAATCTGCGCAGTCTAATAGAGAAATTCCCATTGTAATGCAGCGAACGTCAAGTTTTTGTCGCATGAACATATTTACTGTTTCTTGAATTTCAACTGGCGAAAAAATCATAAAATCCTCTTTGCTTAAATGGCGTAAAAACGAAATTTACTACTATAATAATTATTTACCGCAATGATATAGTAAATAAGGTTTTATTTCAATTTTAAAAAATCAGCAGAAATGGACTGCTGTCTGGAATAAATGGTTCTGTTTCCGTTACATGTGTAGGCAATTGCGCAGACAATAAAGAAATAGTGCATGTTCTGAAAACCAAAAATCTCTCCGGCAATGGCAATTGGCGTTAAAAATGTGTTAGTTGCACTGCCAAAAACAGCCGCATATCCAAGTGCAGCACAGAATACCGGCGGTAAACCTAAAATGCCTGAAATTACATAACCAAAAGAAGCTCCTATGCAGAAAAGAGGAGTGAGCTCTCCTCCCTGAAAACCTGCACTTAAACAGATTACTGTAAAAAGCAGTTTTATAATCCAGTCCCATGCATAAACGGTTCCGCCAGAAAAAACAGAATGATTTATGGCAAGGCTCAAGCCAGAGTATCTTCCCTGATAAAGAATTAAAGAAAGTGCACTTACACAAATTCCTGTTGCAAAAATCCGTACATAGCTATTCTTTATTAATTCCGGTAATTTTGTATGAAAAAAATGTGTCAGG
>JAEEWW010000007.1 GCA_016287815.1 Treponema sp.
TCATGCAAGTTTTAACCTGCAAACCGCCTTATTTTTTATCAGTTATTATCTTGTTAATCTGCTAAAACTAGAACTGTTTTTTAAATTCAGAAAGAACTTCTGCAGTCTGTCTTTCTGCGTTTATATCGTGCAGCTTACCTTTTTCGCGATAGAAAGAAATAAGGGGTTCTGTCTGTTCGCGATAAACTTCCATACGATGTGTAATAGATTCCGGTTTGTCATCGTCGCGCTGGAAAAGTTCTCCGCCGCATTTGTCGCAAATACCTTCTACCTTTGGCTTAACGCTTACAATATTGTAGTTTTCACCACATTTTTTGCAAACGCGGCGTGTACTTAAACGTCCTACAACAACTTCATCTGCGATTGTAAAGTTTACAACTGTTACATCAGGACAGAATGTTTCAAGTGCTTCAGCCTGAGGAATTGTGCGCGGAAATCCGTCAAGGATAAAACCATTTTTGCAGTCAGCTTCGGCAAGACGTTCTTTTACAAGAGCGCAGGTAATATCATCGCTTACCAAAGAACCTGAATCGATGATTGCCTTTACCTTTACTCCAAGCGGTGTCTGATTCTTAATAGCAGCACGGAAAATATCACCGGTTGAAATGTGCGGGATTTTGTAGTCTTCAGCAACTTTTACAGCTAATGAGCCTTTACCTGCTCCCGGTGGTCCTAAAAAAATAAAATTCATAATGCCATCTCCTTTTTTATTTTTTGCGGAATAAATCCGCAGCATTTCAAAACTATTGAATAAATCTTTGTGGAGGCGTAACAACCCAGATTGCTTCCAGCGGAACCTGACCTACATTGTAAATTACATGCGGAGCTCCTGCAGAAAAAGAAACGCTGTCGCCTTCGTTAAGTTCATAAATCAAATTTTCATAGTGAACTTCTGCTTTTCCTTTTAAGATAAAACCGAATTCACGTCCTAAATGTCCGTAAGAGCCTTTATGTGTGTGCGATGCTATAGGCACATTTAATATAAAAGCTTCAAATGCATGCTGTCCGTCGCGTTCTTCCGGGCTGGAAAGTTCTTCAAAAGAAATTTCTTCTTCCGAAATTCTTCGGCCTTCGTTTCTACGGATAATCTGAACCGGGCGTTCCCTTCGGTATTCTTCAAAAAGAAATTCAAGGTTAATATCCAGAACAGCGGCAAGGCTTAAAAGCGTATCAATTGCAGGCGATACCCTGTTGCGTTCAATCTGCGAAACAAGGCTTTCGCTTACGCCTGCCTTTTCTGCTACGGTCTTTAGAGTATAGCCTTTTCTTTCACGAACTGCACGTAGTTTTTCACCAAAGTGGTAAGGCACTTTTTTGGGCTTTTTGTCTTCTTCAGTTTGCTGCGCTGCCATTCTGCTTTTTCTCCCTGTTTTGTTCCATAACAAATTGCATTAAATAATCTTCCAGCGTTTTATGCGGGCCTTCAAGATGCATACGGTTTCTTGTTCGCGCGTTATCGCGGCGAATTGTATACATTGTATAGAAATCTCTGTAGTCAAGATTTGCATCAATTTTTATAGGTTCGCCAAGGAAGTCTGAAACTTCATCGCGGCCTATTGCTGAAATTCCTTTGTTTTTTAGAATTCCACGCAAGGTTTTTATCTGCTCATAAGAAATTCCAAAAAGGAATTCTTCCATTGCCTGTGAAATTTCCTGATTGCCAAGCCGCTCTTTTATGAACTTAATCCACGTATTGTCCATTTGAATGGACATAAGTAAAAGTTCACTTGTTCCCATCATTGTACCAAAAGCCGGGGCAAGTTTTCTACGTGCCGTCCATACTGCCTGTAAGACCGGTGCAATTTCGCTCATTGTCTGGTCATTGCGGTGTTCCCACAAAAGTAAAAGCGATTCGCACAAATCCTGCCGGAATTCCATCGGGAACGATGTATCGCGGATTAAGTCCAGAAAGACGTCTTCGGCTAAAAGCATGAACATCATTGAAACTGTTTCAGATTGAAATTCATTTGCCACGCTGTTAAGGATTGGCGTTCGCTTTGCAAGTTTTGTAAGCGAAGAAAAGGTATGAATTTTTGCGATTAAAAAGCCTTTTCCCAAGGTTGCCTTAGAAGGAAGATGCAGTGACTGGTCGCCTTCATTGTGGTTTTCTATCAACGATTTTATGAGGCTTTGCGGCGTTCGTAAATCTGCCGTAAGTTCGTGGCGTTCAAGAAGCGATGGAAGATTGCTTATGCTTTCTACAAGGTGTTCAAGGTGTGTTATTCGTTCCCGAATTTTTGCGCACCTTGGTTTGTCTGTTGGTTCTAGAGTTGTAAAAAGATTATCAATCATTGCACGTTGTTTTGGTGTAAATACTACGATACTGGTAACAGGTCCAGAATGAGATATTGGCGCTGCATCCGCCAGAAAGTCATGGACGTTAAGAGAGTCGTATTCGATTTTGTTATTATTTTTTTTATGTTGTATCACAAAGAAAAGTATATCATACTTAGAATTAAATTAAAACAGCTTATTTTTTAATTATTTTATATTTGCAGGCCGATAAATGAAGTATGAAAAAAGCGTTCTCGATTTTATTTGTTTCATTTACGTTATGTTTTCTGGCATCTGCACAGGTAACTACAGAAAATTCAGGCTCTTCGTCTTTGAATGGGGCTCAGAAAAACTCTGTACCGAACCGGCTTTTGATTACTCCGCAGGATATACGCCTTATTCCGGACGGCGGTAATTTTTCTTCAGCAAGAGGCTATCATCTTTATGTAAAAAAGCATGAAGGTTTGGAATCAATTTTGCTTACAGAAACAACAAAAGATCCTGAAGGTAAGGAAGACAGTTATGCATACCGCGCAGCGGAATGGAACGCAGTAAATGGCGATGAAATCCGCTATCTTGATGGAAAACCGCTTGTTTCAAACTATTCAAAATATTCGCTTGTTGATTCTTCTGTCGAAAATCTGGAAGGGTTTGGAGAATGTTTTCATATTTACATTCCGTCAGAAATTATTTACGGCTACCCGTGGACTCGTAACGGAAGTGTAAAGATTGGACGCGGTACATTTATAAATATCCGTGCATTCCAGAAAAAATATGCAGATTATTCGGGGGATTATTATGATAACCCGTACATGTTTGACTTGGGAACTGCGCCAAAAAAAGAAAAACCAGCTGTTGAAGATAAAATTGAAGAGCCGGAACGGGTTGTTGAAAAAGAAGAACCGATAGAGGAAGTTGAAGAAGTGCCTGCTTTAACTGATGATTATAATCCTGTAGCGGCTGAAAAATTTGATGAAATAGGTGAAACGTTAATATATTCAAAAGGACCTGAAACTTTAGTTGAAGATATAATGAAACTTTTTGATTCGATTCCTGAGAATAAAAATGTTGATGTTGTTTTTGCAATCGATGCAACGGGAAGTATGCATGATGATATAGATAAACTTCGCAAGGAACTTGTTCCGAATCTTCTTGAAAAATTTAAAAAATTCAGCAGTGTTCGTCTGGGACTTGTCCTTTATAGGGATTATCAGGACGGATGGTACTATAGAGGACTTCCGATAAAATTCTTTGACTTTACAGAAAGTACATCTGCTTTTCTTGCTAATTTGAAGAGTTTTAGAATTTACGGAACTGAAGGAGGAGATATTCCTGAAGCTGTTTATGAAGCAATGTATGCATCGATTGAATTTTATAAGTGGCGGGAAGATGCTGTAAGAAAAGTTATTCTTATTGGTGATGCAGAACCTCATCCGCGGCCGCGCGGGAAAATAAAAATAACAAAAGAACTTGTTCTTAACCGTTCAAAAGCAAAAGATATTACGGTTAATGCAATAATTTTGCCTGATGAAAAATCCCGTCGCGGCCGCTGAAAGATTATAAAATAAAAAGAACCGTTCCTAATAAGCGCCGAAAAATGGCATGGTGAAAACCCCATGCTTTAGTGCCGCACTGTAAAAAAAATGGCGGGATTTGCATTCATGAATGCAAATCCCGCCATCTGTCTTATTTAGGTTTAATATTATTTAGTTTCCATGCGTGAAACAACCATTGTACATGCGGCATCGCCTGTAATATTTACAACCGTTCTTCCCATATCAAAAATACGGTCAATTCCGGCTACAAGTGCAATACCTTCTGTTGGAAGACCAACGCTCTGTAAAACCATTGCGAGCATAATCATTCCGGCCCCAGGAACTCCTGCTGTACCGATTGAAGCAAGTGTTGCAGTAAGAATTACAACCAGCTGCTGGCTTAAAGATAAGGAAATTCCGTAGCAGCTTGCAATAAAGATTGTGCAGACTCCCTGATAAATTGCGGTTCCGTCCATATTGATTGTTGCTCCAAGAGGAAGAACAAAACTTGCAATTTCTTTTTTTGCACCCATTTTTTCAGTACATTCCATATTAAGCGGTAAGGTTCCTACAGATGATGCACTTGAGAAAGCCATAACAATTGCAGGCATCATATTCTTAAAGAATGCAAACGGGCTTAACTGTGCAAAAACTTTTACAGAAGCCGAATAGATAATCAAAGTATGAAGAATGTAGCCGATGTAAGCTACAAGAAGAACCATTGCCATGCTTCCAAGTACGCTTGGCCCGTTCTTTGCAATTACAGGAACAATCAGACAGAAAACGCCAAGAGGACTTAATTTAATGATAAGCCCCATAATCTGCATTGAGACTTCGTTAAAACTGTGAATTACATCAGCGGCAACTTTGCCTTTTTCTCCTGCAAGGATAATTCCAAATCCGAAGAACAGAGCAATTACAATAATCTGAAGCATTATTGCTCCGCTCATTGGTTCAATAATATTTTTTGGGAAAATATTTATAATTGTTTCAATAAAGCTTGGTGCAGCTTTTGCTGTGTATTTTAGATTTGTTGTAGAAATCTGGATAAAGAAACCTTTGAAAAGATTTGCAAGAGCAAGACCTACAATAACGGCAACGGCAGTTGTACAGATGTAATAAAGGATTGTCCTTACGCCAATGCTGCCTACTTTTTTTATATCTCCAAGTGAAATGACACCGGAAATAATAGAAAAAAGTACAATCGGAACTACGATGAACTTAATAAGGTTAAGAAATAAAGTTCCAAAAGGTTTTATGTACTTTTCTGCGGCTTCAACATGTCCTATAAACGCAAAACCAACGATGATACCTGCTATAAGCCCGATAAAAATCCACGAGGCCAAAGACAGCTTTTTCTTTTCTCCCATAGCAAACTCCTTTTACACAAAACTTGAAAAATTATTCTATATTTTACAATCACTTGTATATTTATGCAAGTTTTTAATTGACGGGTTTTAATTGCATGATTGTATCTTTTGTGAGATTTTGTGTGTTCCTGGTGGGAAGAATAATGGAAGTTCAGCAGTTTTGCAGATTAAAAATAACTTGAAAATTTTAGCTATGACAGCTATATTCTATGATATAATATGCTGGTATTGTTCTGTCCTGAATAATACGTGGCTCTTTTTAAAACAAGGGATGTACATGGATTTTAATGCAAAAGAAAGGGAAAACGAAACCCCTGTTTTTTCTAAATTAGTTCAGCCTTTAAGACTTGGAATTGACGTAGGTTCAACTACTGTAAAGGTTGTAATTTTAGCTGATGATGACAAAATTCTATATAGCGCATATGAAAGGCATCGTGCAGATATAAGAAATACGATTATTTCTGTAGTAACTGAAGCTTTAAACACTGTTTCTCCTATGGTAGAAGCAGGAGAAAATCAGACAATAAGCGCAAAAGTTACCGGTTCCGGCGGACTTTCTGTTTCTCAGTGGCTTAATATTCCGTTTATTCAGGAAGTTATTGCTGCTACAACTGCGGTTAAAAAACTTATTCCGCAGACTGATGTTGTAATAGAATTAGGCGGAGAAGACGCCAAAATTACTTATTTTGATAACGGCGTTGAGCAGCGTATGAACGGTACCTGTGCCGGCGGAACCGGTGCATTTATTGACCAGATGGCTGCTTTGCTTGAAACCGATGCCGCAGGACTTAATGAACTTGCTGCAGGGGCTTCCACGATTTATCCGATCGCGGCGCGCTGTGGTGTTTTTGCCAAAACTGACGTTCAGCCTCTTATCAATGAAGGCGCGCGCCGCGAGGATATTGCGGCTTCAATATATCAGGCTGTTGTAAACCAGACAATTTCTGGGCTTGCATGTGGTAAACCAATCCGTGGAAACGTAGCATTCCTTGGCGGTCCGCTGCATTTTATGGATCAGCTGCGTGAGCGTTTTATCGTTACACTAAAACTTACAGGCGATGCAATTATTGTTCCTGATAATTCCCAGCTTTTTGTTGCCGCCGGTTCTGCATATGCTGCTGAGCGTCTGCCAAATGCGTTGTCTGGTGAAAAACCGAAGGATTTTCCAACAATTAAGGAATTCCGCGATAATCTGAAAAATCTTGTAGGGGCTGAACTTAGCGAAGTTCAGAGGCTTGAACCTCTTTTTACAAGTCAGGAAGAACTTGATAAATTCAGCGAACGGCATTCGCAGGAAAAAGCCGCCCGTGCTGATCTTAGTACGGCAAAAGGTCCTGTTTTTCTTGGACTTGATGCGGGCTCTACAACTACAAAAGCAACCCTTATAAATCAAAAAGGCGAAATCCTTTGGGATTTTTATGATGTAAATGCAGGAAATCCTGTTGACCTTGCAGTCCGCATCTTAAAGGATTTATATAGAAGACTTCCTAAAGATGTTTATATAGCACGGGCGGTTTCTACCGGTTATGGCGAAGCCCTTTTTCAGGCAGCTCTTAATGTAGATGCCGGTGAAGTAGAAACGATTACACATTACAGGGCTGCTGATTTCTTTGTTCCTGGCGTTGAATTCCTTTTGGATATCGGCGGACAGGATATGAAATGTCTTCGCATGAAAGACGGAGCAATCGTTTCAATTCAGCTGAACGAAGCATGCTCTGCCGGCTGCGGAAGCTTCCTGGATAATTTTGCCCACACAATGGGCATGAATATTGAACAGTTCAGTAAACTTGCACTCCTTGCAGAGCATCCTGTTGATTTGGGCAGCCGCTGTACTGTATTTATGAACAGCCGCGTAAAGCAGGCTCAGAAAGAAGGTGCTTCTGTTGCAGATATTTCTGCAGGTCTTTCTTATTCAGTAATTAAAAATGCCTTGTTTAAGGTTATAAAATTACGCAAGGCAAGTGATATCGGTACAAAAGTTGTTGTTCAGGGCGGAACATTTAAGAATATGGCTGTTCTGCGCGCTTTTGAAAAAATTGCAAAGGTTGAAGTTTTCCGTCCTGATGTTGCAGGACTTATGGGAGCTTACGGTTCTGCATTGATTGCGCTTGATCAGTGGCGTGACTTAACGGCACCAAAACCAGGCGAACCGGCCGGAACTGTACACGAAGTCCGTTCCGGACTTGCAACACTTGAGCAGCTTGATTCGTTCCGTGTAGATTTGGAACTTCGCCGCTGCGGTAAATGCCAGAATAACTGTCTTCTTACTATAAACACGTTCTCTACAGATTCTGCTGCAGGTGATAATTCTACCGGCGGCGAAGCCAGCGGAAGGGCGGTTCGCCGTTTTGTTACAGGTAACCGCTGTGAGCGTGGTGCGGAAATCGGCGGTTCGGTAGTTGATGCTACAAATCATAAGAATAAGGCCGAAGCATACCGCGATGATATTCATGAACTTCCAAATCTGTTTGACTGGAAATATAAGCGGCTTTTCAATACCTATGTTCCGCTTTCTCCGGATAAGGCACCTTTGGGGGATGTTGGAATTCCGCGTGTACTTAATATGTATGAAAACTATCCTTTGTGGTTTACTTTCTTTACAGAATTAGGTTTCCGCGTAAGGCTTTCTCCTCGTTCTACAAGAGCAGTTTACGAAAAAGGTCTTGAATCAATTCCTTCGGAATCAGTATGTTACCCTGGAAAAATTTCTCACGGCCATGTTGAATCGCTTTTAAAGCAGGGAATAAAGTTCATTTTCTATCCTTGTGCACCTTATGAAAAGCAGGAAGATTCCGGGGCAGGAAATCACTATAACTGTCCGATTGTTACAAGTTATCCAGAAGTTCTGCGCAATAATATAGATGCTTTGCGTCAGGATTCTAATATTCTTTATATGAATCCGTTCCTGCCGATCTACGACAAGGAACGTCTTGCAGAACGTCTTTATGAAGAAATGCATCCGCATTTTCCTTCATTAACGCGTTCGCAAATTGATAACGCCGTTGAAAAAGCATGGAAAGAACAGGAAAAATTCAGGCTTGATACACAGCTTCAGGGTGAAGCAGCTATTGAACAGCTGATTCGTACCGGGGCATCGGGTATTGTTTTGTCTGGTCGTCCGTATCATCTTGATCCTGAAATTAACCATGGAATTCCTGAAATGATACACAGTCTTGGTCTTGCAGTCTTTACAGAAGACAGTGTTGCTCATTTAGGTTCCATTGAACGGCCTTTAAGAATTGTTGATCAGTGGACTTACCATAACCGCTTGTACAGGGCTGCAGCATTTGTTTCAAAAATGCCGAATATGGAACTTGTTCAGATTACAAGTTTTGGCTGCGGACTTGATGCAGTAACTGCCGATCAGGTAGATGAAATTATGAAGGCCAACGGCCGCATGTACACGCTTATAAAAATTGATGAAGGTTCAAATCTTGGAGCTGTACGCATAAGAATCCGCAGTTTGATTGCAGCTGTTCGCGAACGCGAGAGAAGCCACAAAAAGCCTGTTATAAAATCTTCTGCATATCAGCGCAAGATTTTTACAAAAGACATGAAGTATACTCATACAATTTTGTGTCCGCAGCTTTCGCCGATTCACATGCGCTTAATTCAGAAGGCGTTCCAGTATAACGGCTACAATTTTGTTTTAATGGATGCTGTTGATCCTAAAGCGGTTGAAGCAGGACTTCGCTTTGTAAACAATGATGCATGTTATCCTTCTATCCTTGTAGCAGGACAGATGATTGCTGCCCTTGAATCAGGAAAGTATGATTTAGACCATACAAGTTTGATTATTACTCAGACAGGCGGCGGATGCCGTGCAACAAATTACATAGGATTTATCCGCCGAGCTTTAAATGATGCAGGCTGGTCAAATATCCCGGTTCTTTCGTTAAGTGCCCAGGGATTTGAAAAAAATCCTGGCTTTAAGATTACTCCTAAACTTTTGCACCGTTCGATGATGGCTCTTATGATAGGTGATGTGCTTATGCGTGTGCTTTACCGCACAAGACCTTATGAAGCGGTTCCTGGTTCTGCAAACAAACTTTACGAAAAATGGAATGCGATTGCAGAAAAAACACTGAAATCAAACTCTATAGGAAAATATCATCGTCTTTTGAAGCATATTATAAAGGATTTTGATAACCTTGAACTGCTTCCTGTTAAAAAGCCGCGTGTCGGCGTAGTCGGTGAAATCCTTGTAAAATTCCATCCGACAGCAAACAATAATCTTGTTGATACAATAGAAGCTGAAGGTGCTGAATGTGTAATGCCTGATCTGGCAGACTTTTTATTCTATTCATTCAGTAACGGAATTTTCCGCCATGAAAAACTTGCGTTCCCTAAGAAAACTGAAGCTATGGCAAAATTCCTTGTATGGTTCCTGGAACTTTACCGCAAAGATATGAAGCGTTATCTGCGTAAGAGCCGCCGTTTTGAGCCGCCTTCCTCAATTTATGAATTGATGAAAGGCGTTGATGACATTGTTCAGCTTGGTAACATTACAGGCGAAGGCTGGTTCTTAACTGCAGAAATGGTTGAACTTATTCATGCAGGAGTTCCAAGTATTGCCTGTGTTCAGCCGTTTGCCTGTCTGCCTAACCATGTAACCGGTAAGGGAATGATAAAGGAACTTCGCCGACGCTTCCCTGGTTCTAATATCAGTGCGATTGATTATGATCCTGGTTCCAGCGAAGTTAACCAGCTTAACCGCTTAAAACTTATGCTTTCTAATGCGCCGGTCGGAAAACATCCTGATGAAAATGATGCAGGAATGGTTCTTACAAAAACTGGCTGGGTAAAACCGAAAATCTGCTATGCTGAAGGCGGTGCAGGTTTTATAGATACAGATCCTGTTGATACAAACATGATTCCTATGTCTGCGGAAGTAAATGTACCGGAAGTTGTAAAATAAGGGACAGCCGGGTAATCAGGAAATTTGGGCTGATTTAAAATTTATGCAGCCTGAAACCTGAGAACCCCTGCTGATTCGGGAGGAAAAATGAAACGGTTTTCAAAATTTCTTATAATTGCTTTTCTGCTTCCTGCTGTTTCGCTTTTTGCCGAATACAACCGTTTTAATGTTCCTGATTCTGCTGAAATCCGAAAGGATTTGGTTGATACCTGGTTTACCGAGCCGATTGAATTAATCCGATTGCGGAATCCTGAAATACGTACTAATTCTATCGGACAGAGATTTCAGGTTCGGTGCGAAGAAAGCGAGGATTTTTTTTCTATATTTGTTTCTCCTGAAACAGAAATCCCGATTGATGTTTATACGGATTCCGGCGTAAATACCATAACAAAGACTGAATATCCTATTGATATCTGCGGCAGCTGGGTTCTTGTAAGAAACAAATCAGACGGAAGTCCTATACGGATACGCTATTATTTTTCTGCGGACAGCGATGTTTACATTCAGCTGACACCTTTTTCACGGTATACGCTTGCGGATATGGTTATATTTAAAAACTATGCTTCCAGAGGGCTTCAGCTTGGACTTCCATTTGAAAGGTTTTATTCATCTTCTTTTGAACAGCTTTATAAGTGGACTTCATCAATCCTTCCGTGGAACTATGTAACAATAAATACAAGCCTTTACCATTCAAATTTGCAGATGATTCAGGTAATCCGCGAAAATCTTCCTTCAATTGTATATACGGATGATGCAATTTATGATGAAGCAGGCCGCCCGATTTATCTTTCTACAGGTAAGCCGCGTAAAGTATCTGAAGAAAACCGTAAAAAACTTACATTGAATGAAGCTGGCTTTGTAAAATGGGTTGTAGACGGACTTATTTATCCTATAACCGGAAGCTATACGTTCAGAGATCCTCTTCTTGTACCAACAGTTGAATTTAAACCGGTTGGTTTTCAGGGGATTATAGACAGTGTTTATGATTTGTCTTTTTCTTTGAACTGGACAAGAAACCTTGCGGCAGCTTCTCTTTCTGTTTTTGCGAATAAAAAATATCTTTATTCAGAATCTGGAGTTGACGTAACTAATGAACCGTTCTGTGCAGAATTGATTGACGGAAAGATTGTAAATAATGCAGGTTACATAAAAGATACTGGCTATGAAGCCGGAAAATTAAAAGCGATTTTATACGTACTTGCTGCAACAAATCCTTCGTTCTGCTATTTGTCTGCAATCCGCAGTAATTCGCAGACAACGCCAGAAGTTCGGCCGTTTAATCATTGTGCCGTTCTTTTCCCGTATTTTGATTCAAACGGGCGTTTTGACTGCGTTGTTTTTGCAAACGGTACAGAAGTTTCGCTTTCATACTTTTTACAGCGATATAAAAATGACTTTATTCATTTAACAAGAATAGAAACTGAAGACAGATTTTTTCCTCAGACAGCTGCTGAATAATTTTTTTCACCAGAATGGCTTTCTTTGCGGACGGGCTTTCGTTGCCTGAGTCTTTTCTTGCGATTCTATAACTAGGTGTAATCTTTTCGACAAGGCGCTGCAATACAAACATAGCGTAACTTTTTTCTCTTTTTTTCGTTATAATTTATAATGATGATGAAAAATAGTACAAATAAGAAAATTTTTAGAAAAACTTACAGGGAATTACGCCCTGTTATTGCTGCCTCGTTTTTGATTATAAGTGTTTTTTCTCAGTTGACTGCAGCGCCTGCAAAAACTGAAAACACTCTTTTTGCAGAAATTTCTTCTGCTTATGAAAGCGGTTTTTATCCTGGAGTTGTAAAATATGCAGGAAGTTTTAAAAAACAGTTTTCTCATTCAGCTTTAACCCCAAAAGTTATGCTTTATGAAGGAGAAAGTCTTTTTAGAATTTCCAGACTGGATGAAGCGACTGTTGTTTTAAAAAAAGTTCTTGATTATGACGATTCAGATAAACTTTTAAAATTAAAGGCAAACTACTGGCTTGGCAGAACTTCTTTTGAACAGAAAGATTATTCTTCTGCTGCAAGATTTTTTTATGATTCTGCAGAAAAATCTAAGTCATTTGAAACTGAAAAAGATGTTTACAATTCTTCAATTTATTACGGGGCAAAATCTTTTGCTGAGCTTAAAAACTATTCTGAAGCGGAAAAACTTTTAGAATATGTTGTGGCAAACGGCAACAATTTTACGCATAGTGAATATGAAGACTCTGTTCTGCTTTTATTTGCTTCATACGAATCTTCTAAAGATTTTAAAAAGACTCAGGCACTTTATAAAAAATTGCCGCAGGATTTTTTTAGTGCTCAGGCAAAACACAAAATAATGTTTTATTATGCTGATGCGCTTAATTCACTTGGAAATTATACGGAAGCCTACGGTATTTATGAAAATCTTATAGAAAATGCTGAGGCTCCGCTTGCTTTTCAGTCTTTGCAAAGAGCATATCTGATTTCTGTAAAATATAGGGAAGAACTTAAAAAAGAGCCTTCAAAAGTTCTTGTTTCTGCAAAAGAAAAATTTTCAGGTTATTCTGATTTTAATTATACTGACTTTATAGACGATTTTTATCTTCGCCTTGGAATTGATTTTTATAATTCAGGAAACTATCAGGATTCTTCTGCCTGTCTGAAAGAAATTTCCAAAGAAGCATCTTCTTATATTGCGGGCGTAAAAGACCTTTATCAGGCACAGCTGATTGTTGCAGATGGTTTTGGTCCTGTACAAACCCGTGCATCGGAAGCAGAAAACTTTTTACTTTCAAAACTGAATTCTGTTAAGGATAAAGATATTAAGGATTCTTATTGCAAGCAGCTTGCAAGATTTGCAGGACTTCAGGAAAAATGGCAGGACTGCATAGGATACGTTTCTAAGGTTACAGTACCCGATTCTGCCTGTCTTTACTGGAAGGCGTTTGCAGAACAGAATTCCGATAAATTTGAGCAGGCGCAGAAAACTCTTGAAACTTCTGTTAACGGAAGTCCTGTATGGGAAAATTCTTCTGAAAGTGAATGCCTTTATGCAGTTGTGCTTGCGCAGAACGGGAAGAACAGGGAAGCGTGCCGCATTTTTTCTTCCCTTGAAAAACAGGAAAAATTAAATGAAAAAATGCGGCTTAATTATATCCGCGCGCTTATAGAATGTTCTGATAATGACGAAGCCTTAAAAATTGCAGGACGCGTTACAAGCCCTGTAGCAGTTTATTACAAGGCTCTGGCAAATTTCAATTTGAAAAACTGGAAGGAAAGTAAGGAACTTTTCCAAAACTATCTTGATTCATCTGATTCAGCAAGTTCTGCGAATTCAGATAATGCAAATCAGCGGGCTTTTGCATTGTTTTATCTTGGCTTTGCACAGTTCAGGCTTTCAGAATTTAATGAGGCTTTTGAAAATCTTTTTGACTTTGCCGGAAGCAATCCAAAAAGTTCACTTGCATGGTATGCTTATTTTACAAGTGCAAGTGCCGCTGTTTATGCCGGAGATTTTTTTAAGGCACAGAAAGCTTCCGAAGCTGGTCTTTCAGCCGCAGATACAGTGCAAAAAAAACAGGAATCTGTAATGCAGTGTGCTTCAGTTTATTCTGATTCAGGTGAAGGTGAAAAAGCCGAGAAACTATTGCAGCCTTATTTTAAGCAGAATAATCATTTTGGAAATCAATGTGGTTTTGCTTTGGCTCAGGTATATGAACGGCAGGAAAAAATAAAAGAAGCTGATTCTGTCTATGCAACACTTTCGTCACGTAAAAACAATGCAACCCTTGCAGAAGAAGCTTTGTATCGCCGCGGAGAGCTTTATTATTCGGTAAATGACTATAAAACTTCATCGCAGCGGTTTTCTGATTATCTTTCCCGGTATTCGTCCGGAAAATTTAGTGATGGTGCCATGTATTATAAGGCTGAATGCCTCAGACAGATGAATCAGGGTGATAAAGCAGCGCTGCAATATGAGCTTTTGCTGAATTCTATACCGAAGACAACTTACAGATATCCTGCCATGAAAAATCTCTGCATTTTATACCGGGATTCAGGTAATTATGAAGAAAGTCTTTCTTATGCACAGAAAATGCTTTCTGAATTTCCTGCTCAGGCAAAAGAAGAAAAAATTGACATTCAGGAAAAAGAACTTTTAAAACTTGTAAAAGGCACTGATTCAAGAATTGTAGCAAAGCTTTCGGAATATGAAAAAAACGGTGGTCTGAAAACTGAAAGCGGCAGAATCGCTGGTACAGAACTTGCCGCTTTATATGCAGAAAAAGAAGAGACTTTTGAACAGGCTGCAGCTCTTGCAAAACAGATTCTGCCGCTTCAAAAAAAGAATCTTAATGCAGAATGTGGTTTTGCGGCGGAAAACGCATTCCTTCTTGCTAAACACGAGCGCACAAATCAGAAAAACAAGGAAAGTGCTGATTTGTACCTTGAAGCTGCCGAGTATTTTAGAATGAGCGGAAAAAATCCGGAAGCGGCCAGTTCTTTGTACGGCGCAATAGAAGCTTTTGATGCAAGCGGAAATTACGGCGATGCAAAAGAAACGGCAGATTTACTTGAAAAACTTTATCCGGAAAGCCGGCAGAATATTGCGGCGAAAAGGATAATAAACCGTATGGAATAAAACGGATAAAAATTAAACGTAAAACAGGAATATATAGAAATAGAAACGATATATAACAATTGAACAGAGGAATTATGAAAAGATTTAGAAAGATTTTTAATAAAAAAACAGCAGCTTTTAGATTTGTACCGGTTACAATGGCAGTTTTATGCGTGCCCGTTTTTTTGCAGGCAGAAGAAATTGCATTGCCGGATGTTACGACAGTTATTTCCGGAAATGAAGTTCAGGTAGGCAAAGATGCAATGCCAGATTTTTCAAAAATAATTCCGGATGAAGAAACTTCTGTTCCGGAACTTATAAAACTTCCGGAAATAGAAATTGTAGAAGAGGATGCACTTACAAAGCCTGTAAAGAACGAAAGCGCAAAAAAAGAAAAAGATTTGTTTGTAGAAGGCAAGGTTGGCGGCGGATACCATGGATTTTTTACCGGAAGTTTTGATATTTTCCGGCAGACAGAAAAAAATCCGTTCCAGTTGAGTTTTTCGCACGAAAGTTCTGAAGGCTATGGAAAAAAATCAGCTTCTGACGGCTACTTTGACAGCGAAACAAAAATTTCTGGCGAAAAAACTTTTTCTATACAGGATACGGCATGGAATTTTTCTGCATTTTACGAAAAAAATGAAAACGGACTTCAGTCAAATTCTTCTGCATTGAACGACCTTAAACAGCAGGATACTGGCGGAAAATTCTTTATAACTTTAAATCCTACAGAAAAACTAACGCTGGAAATTGGAAGCGGCATAGATTTTTATTCCCGTTATGGAAGCAAAAAGGAAGTTTCCCTTGTGCAGAATTATGAAAAAGAAGCCTTTGTGCTTGGAATTTCGCCTTGGGTAAACGCATGCTGGAGCTTTGATTCATTTAAGCTGGAAATTTTGGGAGATTATTTTCAGCAGAATAATCTGAAAGAAAAAGAATATATAGCATTTGCAGATTTAGATGAACAGGCTACGTACAGGGCAAAACTTGGAGCCAGATTTATCTGGTCAAATGATGTTTTTACTTTGTTTGAAGAGGTTCATGCGGTATTAGGAAATAAGCTTGGCGATAACCGTTCAATCATAACTCCATTTACGGCAGGCCTTGATATAAATGCGGAACCTGATTTTTTAGGCGGCACATTTTTGTTTAATATAAAGGGCGGACTTGATTCTTATCAGAGTAAGTATTCAGAGCTTGAAAAACTATATAAATTTTCAGTTCTTGGTTTCTTCCCTGAAGAAACAACTGAGTGGTATGTGGATTCGAATTTAACATTGCCGCTTGGCGAAAAACTTTCTGCAAAAGGTTCTGCAGAATATAGAAAAACAGTTTATGAAAATGGAATCTGGCAGCCTGATTATGGCACTTCTTTAGCTTCTGCGTTGTACGGATATACAATGGCCGAGCGCGAAATGTTCAAGTCTACAGCGGGATTGTCTTACAAAGCCGGTGATTATTCACTTTCTGCTCAGTGGCAGAAACAGTGGAAAGATATTCCGGTTCTTGAATGTGAAAATCTAATAGAAGTTTCTTTAGAAATTCAGCCTGAAGATTTAAAATATGGAGCTGTATTTACTGCCGGTTTTGAAGCAGGGAAAGATTCTGATAAAACTCCTTTAATAGGCGGAAACGGATTTATCCGCTTAACTCCGGCATTGCGTCTTGCATTAGAGGCTGATGATCTTATAAAACTTGTAAGCCGTGAAAAACGGACTTACGCTGGCGAATATTGTTCACGGGGTGGAAGCGCAGCCCTGCTTGTAAAATTTAATTTTTAGACCAAAGGATTTTTGGAGGTATAGATGTTAGGACTTATAAAATCTGGCGGACCTTTAATGGTTGCAATTTTTATCTGTGCTGTTATAGCGACTTTTATAATTATTGAAAGATTTTATTACTTTGTTTCAATAAAAAAACGGGATGCAGAACTTTCCCGGTTCCTTGAAGATGATTTGCAGAAAAAAGATTTTCAGAAGGCAGAAACAGACTGTATTGCTGCCGGCACTCCAACTGCAAAGGTAATAAAAAAGGCTTTGGACTGCCGCCGCTGGGAAGAAAATGATATGAAGGAAGCTGTCGCGGCGGAAATGGATAGTGTTGTTCCTCAACTGGAACATTATCTGACACCTCTTGGAACTATAGCAAATATTTCTACCTTGCTTGGCCTTTTAGGAACTGTAACAGGTAATATAAAGGCTTTCGGTGTATTGAGTGCCGGCGGTTCTATGGGAGATCCTGCCGCTCTTGCCGGAGCGATTGCAGAAGCCCTTCTTACTACAGCCGCTGGTCTCTGCGTTTCAATACCTGCATTTATTTTCCATAATTATTTTGTTTCAAGAGTTAACCGCAGAATTGCCGAAATGGAATCTATGGTAACTTCTGCCTTGCTCCGTATGACCGGAAGGATTTTGTAAATGAAAATAAAACGATGGGAAACCCCAAAAGCCAATGTCGATCTTATTCCTATGATAGACATTGTATTTCAGCTTATTCTGTTTTTTCTGGTTTCTACAACTTTTGCAATTCTGCCCGGAATAAATGTTAATTTACCGCAAAGCTCTACGGCAAAAGGCGCGCCTACCGCAGGAATTACAATTACGGCAAAAAGCGATGGTATTCTGTATTTTAACGATGTACAGGTAAACTCAGAAAGCCTTGGTACTTATCTTGCAGATTTTGATACACAGGGAAAGCCAAAAGAAGAATATCCTGTAACGCTTGAAGCTGACAGTGAAGTAACAAACGGAATGGTAGTAAGTATTTTTGATGTTTTACGAAAAAATGGTTTTTCTGCCGTAAACTTAAGGACAACGAACAAATGAATCCGATAAGGCAGTTTGCAGACTATCTTTTTATAATATATGAAGATGACTTCCCGGATGAAAAAAGCCGTAAAATAGGTTTTTCTTTTACGGCACTTTTCTGCATTGTTTTTGCAGTTCTTTCCTTCTTTATAGTTATAAAACCAAAAGAGCCAGAATACAAAGAAATAAAAATAACTCTTGCATCTCCTGAACCGGAAAAACTACAGGCACGGGATGCGGGCAAGACTGCGGCGGTTGAAAATTCCCTTTCTACTGCACAGGCAGTGCAAACCGTAAAGAAGGAACCGGAGCAACCTGCTCAAAAATCGCAGCCAGCTCAACCGCCGCAGAGCGCAAAAACTGCTCAATCAGTTAAGCCTGCAAAACCGCAGCGGCAGTACAAAATTGAAAAGCAGCCGAACTTTGTCAAAAGTCCCGAACAGCTTATGGCTGAACAACTCAGTTCCGGCAAGTCCGGTAACAAAAGTCAGGAATGGAAAGAAGAGGTTTTTAATAAATCTGCAAATACTGTGAGTACGACACCAGAAAGTTCTGCAATTCCAAAAAATAAGCAATTATCTGATTCGGAAAGTACGATAGGTACTGCCGGAACTGCTTCTGGTGCAGGCTCAGAAAACCCAAATGCCGTTGTTTCTTCTTCAACTTCAAGAAGTAACGGAACAGAAGACATTACCAACGGCGTAAAACAATCTCTTGAAAATATAGGAAGTGCAAAACCTGTCCCTTATTCTGGAGCTTCATCGGGAAATATAGCTACAACTTCGGTCATAAATTCTTATATATCTGAGTCCTCAGGGCTTTCCATTCAAATGGAAGGTGGAAGATTCCGCCGCCTTTTAGAGCCTGAAAGACCTGTAATAAATATTTCTGAAGAAAATGCAAAACTTATAGAGACTTCGTTTAATTTAAAAATCCGCTTTAAGGTTTTGAGCGATGGCAGCGTTCTTCTTTCAGGGATTCAAATTCCTTCTTCAAGTTTGCCGCAAAGCGTTCAGTTAGAAATTAAAAGACAGATTGCAACATGGCGCTTTGCCCAGGATCCTTCAGAAAGTACAGCTGTTTTTGATTTTTCCATAATCAAAAAATAACCAGCTTGTTTATGTCTGGCGAGTTCAGGAGCCTGCTATTTCAAAAGCTTACGGCTTTGGATGCTTGCAGGCTAGAAAAGTGTCCGAATAGAAACTTATGAAACTAAATAAAAACTCTTCTCGACAGATATACCTAAAGTGTTATATAATAAAAGAATGAGAGATTTTGAAGTTGTAGCTTTTGACATTGATGGTACTTTGTATCCGTCCTGGCGGCTTAACTTAATAATTATCCCTTATGTGCTTTTTCATCTGAAGTTTTTTATTCATTTCAGCAGGGCACGTAAGATAATGCACCGTACGGCACCTCTCTCAGATTTTTTTGAATATCAGGCCAGACTTCTTGCTGAAGAAATGAATTTGACCAGCGTAGAAGCCAAGGCGAAAATGGAAAAGTATATTTACAACGGGCTGCGGCCTTTTTTTAAGTGGGTTCCGTCTTTTAAAGGTGTTTATGAAACATTTAAAAAGTTAAGGGAAGCCGGTTACAGGCTTGCAATGCTTTCTGATTTTCCGCCTGAACAAAAAGGTAAAATTTGGGGCTTAAAAGATTTTTGCGAACTTGTTCTTGGAACAGAGTCGATTGGAGCTTTAAAGCCTTCAAAATATCCTTTTGGAATTATGAGCATGGCCTTGAATGTTGCTCCGGAAAAAATTCTGTATGTTGGCAACAGTCTTAAATATGATGTGCGCGGAGCGCGAAACGCCGGCATGAGAACTGCAATAATTTTGCCGTTTTTCAGGCGTTTATTTAAACTTAAATATCCTGAAGCAGATATCTGCTTTGGTTCTTATAAGGAATTTCAGGAAATTATCCTGGAAAAGAAATATAAGCTGAAAGATTTGCCTGTGGCGGATTAAAATTTAAAACATAAAGCAGTAGGGGACTGTTTTCTGTTTGGGTGGGAAAAAGTGATTATTTTTACAATTTTGCTGTCGGCAGCAATTTCTGCCGGTATAGTTTTAGTATTCAGGAATATTGATAAAGAAAACAATTCTATGGCAAGTGTTCGCCGCTATGCGGACAAACGCCTTGCTGATTTTGAAAATTATTTCAAAGAGAAGACCCACGAACTAAGTGCAACAGGTGCAGAACTTGATTCTAAACAGACTATGTCTGCGGCAGCCGTAAATCGCTTTGAAAAACAGCTTGCTGAATTTAAGCAGATGCTCGGCGCATTGAGCAAAGAAACGGCAACCATAGATAACCTTAAACAGAAGTCTGACGATTACGAAGATTCCCTAAAAAAATTGATTCAGATGTCTGCAGCTGTAGAAGAAAATTTGCAGAGAATTCAGAATGCTTCCGGTGTTATAGAAAAAGTAAATGCACGTTTTGATGCTCAGAATAAAATTGCAGATTCTATCGAACGCAAGGTTAATTCTACTGTAAATGAATTTACCCGCAAAAATGAAGAACGTTTAAAGGCAATTGGAACAGAGCTTTTAAATCAGTACGAAAAAAGAGCGCAGAGCATTGATGAAGCAACGGTTTCTGCACAGGCGCGTGCAAATGAACTTCTTGAAAAAATCAATTCTGATATAAACATGGCTTATGAAGATGCTTCTCAAAAAGCCATGCAGCTGGAAGATGCTGCATTTAAAAATTTGAGCCAGAAAGCAAATGAACGATGCGATTCGTATAAAAAGGCTATAGAAGACAAAACCGATGAAATTAAACAGAATATCATTGAACGTGAAAATGAATTAAAAAAGCAGATGCAGGACAGTTCTGCTTCAATAAAACTTTTATCCGAAAATCTTGCAAAAGAAAATATTTCTAACGGTAAATCTATAGAGTCGATAAAACAGGAATTTGCTTCAAAAGTTGCAGAACTGCAAAAACGCTATGATTCTCTGTTTGCTTCTTCTGTTTCTGAAGCAGATAAGCGGGAAAAAGCCGCATATGCAAAATACCTGGAACTTGCACGCCAGAATCTTGAAAACTTCAAAAAAACTGCAGAACAGGAACTTGAAATATTTAAAAGCACAACTGGACAGAATCTTGAAGCGCTTAAAAAATCAGCTGAACAGGATTTTACTAATACAAAAACAGCGGCTTCAGAAAAGCTTACGGCCATTAATACTGCAATCGAACAGAGATTTTCTTCGCTCAATTCGGTAATTGATGAAAAAGTTAAGCTTGCAGAAGCTAATGCACAGCAGCAGATTGGTTCAGTAACAGGAAAAATTGCACAGACAAATCAGGCTGCAATTGAAAAACTTCAGGCTGTAAATTCTGAAATTGATAATAAACTTAACGAAGTTACCGCGCGTTTTGCCCAGATTGGTCAGGCTGCGGATGAAAAAGCTGAAGAATTTAATGCCCAGCTTGAAGATAAACTTAGAAGCTGTGACGAACGTATTTCAGAAGCTCAGCAGGAAGCTTATGAAAAAGCAGAGCAGATTAATTCTCAGATGGATTCCAGAATTGATCTGGTAAATGAAAAAATCGAACAGGCAATTCAGACTTCTCAGGAAAATGTTGACAAAATAAATGACACGATAGAAGAAAAATTAAGCTATGTTCGTGAAAAGCTTGAAATTGCTGATAAAGCCTGTACCGATAAGGTAGAACAGGCACAGTCTTTAATTGAACAGAAGTTTGAAGGAATTAATTCAACATTGGAAGCTGCAACTCAGGATGTGGCTCAAAAGATTGCACAGACACAGCAGGACGTTGCAGAAAAAATTACACAGACAGAGCAGTCCGTTAATCAGCGTATAGAAAACATCCAGCAGAATTCATCTGAAAAGATTGAACAGACACAGCAGGATGTTGCAGAAAAGATTACGCAGACACGGCAGTCTGTAAATGGTCAGATAGAAGAAATTCAACAGGATTCAGCACAGAGGATTGCACAAACCCGCCAGGAAATGGCTCAGAAAATTGCAGAAATCCAGCAGTCCGCAGAAGACAAAATTACCAATATACAGCAGTCTGCAGAAGACAGGATAAGTAATATACAGCAGTCTACTGAAGAAAAAATCAATAATATCCAGTATTCCACAGAAGAAAAGATTAATAATATTCAGCATTCTGCAGAAGAAAAAATCAGCAATATCCAGCAGGCCACTGAAATAAAAATTAATGATATACAGCAGGCTTCGGAAGCAAAACTTTCCGAAGCAGAGACTATGGTCGAAAGGCACTTTGCAGAGCTGGACGGTAAGTGTGCTCAGATTCAGCAGAATGCCGCAGAAAAAATTGATAATGTTACGAATATGATTTCAAGTACACAGCATACGGTAGCTGAAAAACTTGAAGATGTCAGCAGCTTTGTTGAACAGAAAGCACAGGAAATAAATGTTCGTGCTGATTCTAAAATAGAAGCTGTAAACGAAAAACTTTTGTCAGTTGAAAAAGAATTTGATGATAAGGTTAATAAGGCAAATTCTGTAATTGATGAAAAAATTGTTTTTGTAAATGAAAAAATGTCAGGCATTGAAAAAGCCGCCGCAGAAAAAGTAAGTCAGGTAACGGCGGCAATTACCGGCGGTTTCAATTCCGTAGATGAAAAAATCCTTTCGGCTAAAAATGATGCAGAAAGCAAAATAGAAAAGATTTCCATGGGAATCGATGAAAAGTTGAATGCCGTTACTTCTGATGCAGAGCAGGCACAAAGACTTTCTGCCGAAAAACTTGCCGAAGTTTCTAAAAAGATTGCCGGCATGGATACAATGTTAAACGACTATCAGAAAGATTTACAGTACAGACTTTCTGCAATTGAAATGTCCGGCAAAGATGTAGAAGCCGTGCAGGATGCAATGCATGCGGCTATGGATAAAGTTCAGTCCCGTATACTTTCAGAATTTACTGATTTTACAAATAAACAGAAACAGAATCAGGATTTATTTGCACAGTCTTTAAATCAGAATCAGGCAAAACTTTCTTCCGAACTTGAAGCGCTGGAAATAGCCCTTGATGAATTAAAAACTTCCGCTATATCAAGTGTAAGTGAAAAACTTAAAGGAATAGAAGATAACTTTGATGCTGACCTTCAGGTAAGAAGTTCTAAACTTGCAAATGACCTTAATGCATGGAAAACTGATTTTGACGGACGCCTTACAACGCTTGCAAATCAGTATGAAGACCAGCGCCGCGATCTGGAAAATGCTTATTCTGAAGATTTTAAGAATAAACTTATTTCTATGCAGGAGCGCAACAAAGAACTTTTTGCAAAGAATACACAGGCTATTAGTGAAACAGAAAATTCAATACAGGTTCAGCTTGAACAGGTTCGCTCTGATTTGAACAGTTTCATGGATCAGTACCGTGATAATTTGCAGAAAGCTTCTTCAGATTCTGAACGTGCATTAAGGGAAGCTTCCGCTTCTTATAATGCGCAGATTTCTGAACAGCTTGAAAAGAAAGAAAAAGAAATCCTTGAAGACCTTAAAACATTTGAAGACGGCGTAATTTCAAGGCAGCAGACAAGCACCTCTTCAATTGATTCAGCCCTTTCTGAATTTAATTCATGGAAGGAACAGCTTCGTCAGCAGATGGAAGAATCCCGTACAATGTTCTTTGAACAGTTACAGGGAATGAGCAGTACAGCTGCTAAAAAACTTTCTGAAGCACAGGAAGAACTTGACCGCAACATTTCTGATTATTCTACAGAAAATCAGGCAAGACTTTCAGAACTTGCTTCGCAGATTGATTCTCTTAAAAACCGTACAGATGTATCTATTGAAGAATTTGATGCACATTCTAAACAGATTGTTGCAGAAATGCAAAAATTGTATGAAGAAATGCTTTCTTCTACGGAAGAAAAGGTTCATCAGCAAAATGCAGAAGCTGAAGAAAAACTTCGTTCGCTTAGAAATGAAATTCAGTCTGCAAGTGAAGAAAGTCAGATGCGTCAGTCAAAACTTGTACTTAAGATTCAATCTGATGAGAATGACTTCCAGACACGCATGAGTGAAATCGATAAAGAATTAAAGAATGTAGAAACTCAGATGCAGGTTTACGAAAAAGCTGATCAGATGAAAAAACAGTTGGATGAAAAAATCGCTGATCTGACAAACAGTTTTAACAGGCTTGAACTTTATCATTCCGATGCAAAAAAACTTTCAGAAGAATATGCAGCAATCATCAGTCTTGATAATGAGATGAATGAAAAGGTTAACCGTTTTAATGCCGGTAAAGCTCAGATAGAAAGCATTGAAACTAAGTTTGAGCGTCTGCTTAATCTTTCAGACACAATGGACGAAAAAATTCGTGATTTACAGTCAACCAGTGATGATTTACAGCAGCTGCAGCTTTCTGTAAGAAATTTCCAGAATACTCTGGCAGGAATTTCTGAACGATATGATCGTCTTGAAAAGAAAAATGAAGTTATCGATCAGGTTACTGAAAACGTAGATAAAACATTTGAAACCCTTAAAGATTTGGAAATCAGACTTTCAAATTGTGTTCGTCAGGCAACGGCTCTTCCTGGCGAAATTTCGGAAGTTCAAAATAATGTAGATTCAATCCTGGCTAATGACGGAAGAATTTCTGATGCAGTGGCTAAATTGCAGTCTTTGGAAAGTATTCTTGAAGAAGCAGAAACCAAAGTGGATTCAATAAAGAATGAACGTCAGGGAATAGCTAATAGCGAAGCAAGGCTTCAGGCTCTTTCCAGAGAGATTGATTCTAAGTTCAAATTGCTTGAAAGGCTTACAAAAGCGGATCTTGATAAAAATCCGGCTAAAAATACAGGCGGCATAAGCCCGCAGGACAGGGAATCTGTAAAATCTTTGAAGCGGCAGGGATGGACAGTTTCTGAAATTGCAAGAAGATTGAATTTCCCGGAAAGTGCGGTAGAACTTATTCTGGAAATGCCTGATGATTGATATAAAGCGGCCGGCAGTGAAACTGCCGGCCGCTTTTTGTTTACTCTGATTAATTTTTAGAAAGCAGACAGGTGGCAAAAGCTTCTATTGCTTCGCCTCTGCCGATTTTTCCAATTTTTTCTCCGGTTTTTGCCTTTACAAAAATCTGGTCTGAATTAACTTCAAGAACGCCGGCGATTGACTGAATTACTTTTTCTCTATACGGAATGAACTTTGGTTTTTCAAGAGCAATTACACAGTCAAGGTTTTCAAGTTTCCAGCCTTTTTGTGTAATTTCCTGCCACACAGTTTTTAAAAGCATTTTTGAATCTGCGTCTTTCCATTTAGCTTCTTCCGGTGGGAAGAAACTTCCTATATCTCCCATTGCAGAAGCTCCAAGTAAAGCATCTGTTATTGCATGCAAAAGAACATCGCCGTCTGAATGTCCGTCTTCTCCTTTTTCAAAAGGAATTTCAATTCCGCCCAGCATCAATTTTCTGCCTTCAACAAGTTTATGAAGATCATAGCCAAGACCTGTTCTTATCATTTTATTGTCCTTTTTCGGGTGTTCTTCGCTATTCAGCATCTGTAAGTCAGATTTATAGGTAATTTTTTTATTTATAGAATCACCTTCTACGATTTTTACTTTTCCGCAGTATTTTCCCCAGATTTCTGTATCATCTGTATATGAACAGCCGTCAAGTGCTGCTTTTTTATGTGCTTCAAATAATTCTTTAAATTTGAAAGCCTGCGGAGTTTGTACGGCTGCAAGATTTTTTCGCTCCAAATGGCGTTTAATAAAGCCGTCACTTGAAATTTCTTTCTGTGTATCTACTGGTTGTAGTGCCGGAACAGAAGCTCCGAATTTTGCAGCTGCTTCTATAGTATCTGTTATTATTTTTTTTGTTACAAAAGGGCGCGCCCCATCGTGTATCAGAACTAAATCATTATTGACTGGTGTTTCTGTTTTGTCTGCAATTGCGGAAAGTGCATTTAATACGGATTCCTGTCTTGTTTTTCCGCCTTCTGCAAGGATAAGCGGAATATTTGCTGAAAGCTGCTTTAATTTTGAATCTGTAAAAAGCGCTTCTTCTGCCTGTCTTTGTCCGCCTTTTGGAATAGCGATTGCAATTTTTGTTATGGGATATGCTTCAAGAAAAGAGCGGACAGCTCTTGAAAGAACTGTCCCTTCTTCTAACGGTAAGTATTCTTTTTTTAAGCCGCCCATCCTTGTGGAAGAGCCTGCTGCAACAACAACAAGATAAACTCTATTCGTCAAAGTCGTCATCGTCATCATCATCCTCGTCTGAAGAATCAGAATCTGCTTTGTCGCCTACATCATCGTCGTCATCAACATCATCGTCTGCCTGTGAATCTGTTTCGTCATCAAATTCTTCATCGTCTTCATCAAGGTCATCCAATGTATGCTTTTGTTCATGAACAGCTCCAGGCGGATCTAGTTTTTCATGAATCAAAGATTCAGCTTCTTTTGTGCTTATTCCCATTGCAAGAGAAATTTCGTCTTCAAGAAGTTTACGTGCGTTATCGTACAATTTTCGCTCAAGAATAGGAAGTTCTTTTATTTTGCTACGGTTATAAAGACAGCGGACAATAGTTGCTATATCGTTTATGCTTCCTTTTTTAAGTAAATCAAGATTCATCTGATAGCGCAGCTTCCAGTCAGAAGTAATCGGTTCAAAATTATCGCCTAATAACTCAATGGCTTTTTGCGCTTCTTCTGCAGAAACAATGGAACGGATTCCAAGTTCTTCTGCACGGTCTACAGGAACCATTACAATCATGTCAGAAACTTCAAGATATATTTTGTAATAAAGAAGTGTCTGTTCTTTAAAAGTTTTTTCAAAGATTTCTGTGACTTTACCCACACCCTGACTTGGGTAAACAATCTGCTGGTCAAGTTTGAATTTCGTTTCGTAATCCATAACGTTTATATTAGCATATTTTTTAGAAAAATTCAATTTGTCAATTAACTTATTTCTTTTCTGTACGGAATGCTCTTTCAGTTCATTTTTACGTTTTTATGTTAAAAGTGAAAATTAAAGTAAAAATTTTAAACATAAAAACCGTGCCGTTTCCGGCACGGTTTTAAAGAGGCTTTCTAAAGGCTAAAATTAGAGCTTAATCTGATAGCCTACGCCCAATGTAAGAGAGCGGAGTGTTGCAATTTTATCACCGTCTTCATTCTTGAGAGGTGTTACACCAAAGTTGTAGCGGAGGTCTCCAACAAGAGCGCCGTTACCCATTTTGTATGCAACTTCTGTACCAAGTACGATGTCGAAAATAAATGGTTTTACTTTTGTGTCACCACTGAAATCACCAGAAAGTTTAGCTTTTCCAATAACATAGCCGAACTGTGGACCTGCAAATGGGGATACTGTAAGAGCGTCGCTTACTTCGATGTCATAAGTAATAAGAGCTGCAAGATCAAGAACATTTACAGTTGATGTGTATTTTGCATCAAAATTATCAACTTTCATTGCGCTTTTTACAACGTTGAATCCGAGTTCCGGCTGTACAGAAATGTTTTCTGCAACCGGGATTTTTGTAAAACCAGTAATGCCATAATTCAGTGATTTAGCAAGTTCAAGTTTTTCATCACCGTAGAGTTTTGTTCCGATTCCAAAACCAAAGTTACCACGACCACCAACTGTAATTTCAGCTGTTGCCAAAGATACTGCTGCAATTGCTGTTACAACCAAAGTAATAATTTTTTTCATTGTTTTTCTCCTTTAACATTTTCATGTAGTTGATATGTGACCAAAATATACGGCTAGTTTTTAGTAAGCACAATTCATAAAAAGGCAAGATGCATTTTCGGCATGGTAAAATGCACAAAAATAGATAAAATCTGCAAAAAAACTCTGTATAGTGTATAATTAAACGGATAATGAAAATTACGATTTTAGATGCAGAACCTGATGAAGAAGATGAAATTATCGTCAAGTGTCATTATATTGACGAAAATCTTTCTCATATAATTCATCAATTGAAAAATGGAAGCTCCAAAATGAATTTTACAAAGGACGGAAAAATCGTTCTTGTAGAAAAGTCAGAGATTCTATACTTTGAGTCAGTTGATGACCGGTGCTTTGCTTATACGGCACAGGAAGTTTACGAAACAAAATTAAAGCTTTATATGATCGAAGAAGAAGTTCCTGCTGCCAGGTTTTTCAGGGCTAATAAGGCGATGATTGTAAATATAAGCAAAATTGAAAGTCTTTCTCCGGCTTTTGGAGGAAGATTTGAAGCTGTCTTAAAAAACGGATATAAGGTTATAGTTTCCAGAGCGTATGTACCAAAATTAAAAGAAATTCTTGGGTTGTAGGACGACAGAAGGGTTTTCAGAACCTATATAAAGAAATTTTTAGAGGATTTTATGAGAGAGAAGTTTAATACAATGATTGTAATGTTTACAAGATTTTCTACAGCCATATTTCTGATTGATTCGCTTGTTCTTCTGGCTTTTAAAGGAAAAGAAGCAAAACTTTTTGCAACAGACATACTTGCTATTCTTGCATTGGCTCTTGCGTGTGCTGTTATATATACACTGCTTTTAACTGACAAAGATTTTTCTAAAAAGAAAATGTTTTTAATGCAGTTTTTATGTTTTGTAATTATAGATGTTCTGGTTCTTACAACAGGATTCTTTTTAAACTGGTATTCATTCTGTTATATAGGTTCATTCTTTGCCTTTGAAAGCGTTATAATCGTTGTGTGCTTTGTAACTATAGCTTATTCATATAAAATCGATTCGTCTACTGCAAAAAAAATGAACGAAAAGCTTAAATCACTGGAAAAAGTAGTGTAGTTTTTGCTAAAATAATCAGGTTATGGTTTTATTTTTAAATTTTCTTATTCTTGCCATAGGTTTTTTCGCACTTGTAAAAGGTGCAGACTGGTTTGTAGACAGTGCCGCAGGAATTGCCGGTAAACTTGGTGTTCCACAGCTTATAATCGGTTTAACTATTGTTGCCATGGGCACAAGTGCTCCGGAAACTGCTGTCAGTTTAACGGCTTCATTAAAAAACAGTGCTGATCTTGCAGTGGGTAATGTACTTGGAAGCAATATAATTAATATTTTACTTTTACTTGGAATCACTTCTATAATCTGTCCTCTTCTGGTAAGAAAAAGTACGCTGAAATTTGAAATGCCGTTTGTAATCTTAATTTCTGTTATTCTTATGGCGATTGGAATTGAGTTCAGTTTTTCAAATGGACTTGCGATTTCAGACGGAGCTTTAACCCGGATTGACGGTGTTATTTTAATTGCATTGTTTTTAATGTATCTGGCATATCTTTTTTACATGGCAAAGCATGGTCTTGCAGATGATGAAGAAATTTCAATCGATAAATCTAAGTCGTATTTACATCTTGTTATTGTTTTACTTTACGGACTTGGAATGGTTATCGGCGGAAGTAATTTAACAATCCGCGGTGCTTCAAAAATTGCAGAATTCTGGGGAGTTCCAGAGCGGATAATAGGTTTAACGGTTGTTGCCTTTGGAACTTCGCTTCCGGAACTTGTAACATGTATTGTTGCAGCATTAAAGAAAAATGCTGACATAGCAATCGGAAACATTGTTGGAAGCAACATTTTTAATATTCTGTTTGTACTGGGAATTTCGTCTCTTGTTACAAAAATACCTTATCAGGCATCGTTTATGATGGACAGTATAATTGCCATTTTATCTGCCGCAGTACTGTTAGCGTGTGTTGCCTTTAACAAAAAGCACGTTCTGGCACGTTTTTCAGGCATTCTGATGCTTGTTCTATATGCGGTGTATTTTGTACATCTGGTTCGTTCGTAAGTTTTTATAGTTGCTTTGCGCCTAAGCGTATGGCAGATTACTTATCCAGGATTGTTATTTCTACGCGCCTGTTGCGTTTTTTGCCTTCTTCCGTGCTGTTGGGCGCAATCGGTCGTTCAGCACCTAAGCCTTGAGTAAAAATATGATAAGTATCTTTTACTCCGAGTTTTAAAAGATAGTCTGCTACCGATTGCGCCCTTTCGTTGGAAAGTTTCGCACGGCTTGCTTTAGTTCCTGCAAGGGCAGTGTGGCCTGTAATAAGCAAATCATTATTCGGGTATTTTTTAAGGATTTCTGCAATCTTATTAAGCTTTAACTTTTCGCTGTCTTCAAGAATTGCGGAATCCGGCTTGAACTGAATGTTTTCTACACTGATTGTAAGGCCTTTTTCGTCTTTTGTTACCTGTACGTCAGCAAGCTCAAGTTTTTCAATTTGTGCCTGAACACTTTCCAAGTCATCGGCGGCTCTTGTAAATTGGGTGATTTCTGCTTCTGTTGTTCCGCGGAATTTATAAACATCGCCTTGAGAAGTTACAATCGTTATACGGAAGTTTTCTATATAGTGGTCAATCGCTCCTCTTTCATAATCCCAGTAAAGAGTCTGCTGAGAATAGCCTGCGGTTGTTGCAGGATAAACAGAATAAAGAAGATTCGGATTTTCTGGTGTCGGACTGTCAAAGAAAAGGTTGTATGTTACTGTAAAGACGTCAAATTTCTTTCCGTTTGAATCAGTTTCTTCACCTTTGTAGCTGTAAACAGCTGTAAAAGGTACGGTCACAGGCTGTTTTATATTAAATGTTTTTCTTAAATCGTGGGCTTCATAGCCGCTTTCTGTCCAGCTGTCACCTTTTTTTATAGGATTTTTAGGAAAAATCGGCATGTCGCGGATAACCGGCATGAAATACTGGTGGTCAATCGTAAATTTTCCCTGTTTGTCGCGCTCGTAAACACTGTCATATTCTTCGTTCCAGGTAAGGCGTGCACCTGTTCTCGAACCGGTGGAATTATCAGTTGTCATAAAATTTGCTTCGTGGATTCCATTACCAGCGCCAGTAACGTCTTTTATGTGGATGCTTACGCGGCTTACAATTTCTGAATTATGGTCAACGACATTGTTTACAGAAACTTCTTCCCGAACTTTTGAAAGAATTCTGTAGCGGTCGTCTTTTTTATATTTGAATTCAAATAATTTTTCATCGTCCGGCTTATTCTGACCGGCTTGTTTGTCCTGAGTGACCTGTCTGTTCAATCTTTCCTGTGCAAAAACAGAATTTGATGCTGTATATAAAAATGCCAGTGTCAGGAAAAAAGATATGAATAGTTTGCCTGCTGTTTTCATAAAGAACTCCGCATTGATTATCGGCAGGTTTCAGCTATATTATTAGATGATATGCTTTTTCAAAATTTTTCATTTTTTATGGCGAATTTTTTTAGTCAGATTTCCAATAAAATAAGAACGTCCCCTTTTTTTGCATCATGTATTTTATTTTTAATTCTGATTTTTATTGTTTTGCTTTGCTTTGTGTTTTTTATGCTTGGCAAAAAATTCGGTACGATTGAATTAAAAAGTAAGTTTGACAGTCTTTTAAAAGAAGGACGAAAAGATGCGGTAAAGCGTTCAAGAGCCGTTTTAAGCGGACAGATGGCAGAACAGATTGCGCCTTTTTTAAATGGATTTCCGTGTAATCCTTCTGATGTGCGCTTTGTAGGAAAACCGTTGGATTTTATAGGATTTCCAGGTGCGGGCGATGGTAGTGGAATAAAAGAAATTTTATTTATAGAAGTTAAAACCGGGAATTCTGCACTTTCTGCAAGGGAAAAAGAAATAAAAGAAGCTGTTGAAGCAGGAAGAGTGCGCTATGTGGAATATAATCCGGAAATAGAATAAAAAAGCAACGGGGCTGTCCCAAAAGTATGTAGTGTAGTGTCATTCTGAACCTGATTCAGAATCTCCGCACCAGATATATAGGAGATGCTGAAATATTCGCAGCGTAGCTTCTAGCGAATTCAGCATGACATAAGTTCTTAGACAGTCCCGTTAAATATCCGTTAAGGAAATTGCCTTAGCTTTAAGCTTTAGTTAGCTGAAAAGCGGATTTCCTGCCAGATATTGTTGTATTTTTCAAGGCCATCGCCTATATCGTTTTTAAGTTCGCAGTTATCCATTTCTTCTGCCTTGTACATTGGAACGGTTTTTCTGAATTTTTCTGCTTCTGTATTAACATATCCCGGGAATCTGAAAGCATCCAGGAATTCTGCATAGTTTTCAGGCTTGTGAATAAAGTTAATGAACTTCATTGCAAGGTCATAGTGTTTTGCATCCTTTAAGATAACCATTGAATCAATGTACATTGGACCGCCTTCTTTTGGAATAAAGAAGTCAATCATTTCTTCCTGCTTATCTTCCGGAACTTCTCCATAAACTACTTCTGCATAACCCTGACAAACCCAGAAGTCTCCTGATGCAAATGACTTACCAAAACCTTCTGCGTCAAATTTTACAAGGTTTGGACGCCAAGATTTGTTGATAAGATTTTTTGCATTTTCAAGGTCAGCTGTGTCAACTGTATTTACAGATTTTCCCAAAAGAACAAGGGCATCACCAATAACTTCCCTCATGTCATCCATCATAGCCATGTGGTCTTTTAAATCTGTGCGGCTAAAAATATTCCAGCTTTTTTCGTAATCCTTTACCTTGAGTTTGTTTACTGCAACGCCTGCAGCTCCCATATAATATGGAACACTGTATTTCATTGACGGGTCATAAGTTACTTTTTTCAACAGGTTTGGATTAATATATTTTGCATTCGGGAACTGATTCATATCAATTTCCTTTAACATTCCCTGTTTAATCATGATTGAAGTGTAATCCTGTGACGGGAATGTAATATCATAACCTGTAGCACCTGCTTTAAGTTTTGCATACATAACTTCATTTGAATCGAAGGTGTCAACTTTTACTGTAACGCCGTATTCTTTTTCAAAATTGCGCAATACGGAATCTGGTGTGTAGTAAGTCCAGTTGAAAAGGTAAAGTGTATTACCGGCTACTTTACCGCTGTCTTTTTTTGAGCAGGAAATCATAGATAATGCAGAACCTGCAAGAACTGCAACCATAAAACATTTAAAAACTTTTGTCATATCTTCTCCTAATGACTTGAAGCAATAGTTTTTAAGCCTCCCCTCAAGAAGAAGGCGATTATACAAGTTATAAAAATCATTACGAATGATAACGCATTTATTACCGGTGAAACACCAAAACGTATCATTGAATAAACGTACAGCGGAAGTGTAGTAGAGCCCGGACCTGAAACAAAGAATGTGATTACAAAGTCTTCCAGTGACATTGTAATTGCCATTAAAAATCCTGAAAGAATTCCCGGCATTATGGAAGGAACAACAACCTTTGTCATTGTCTGCAATTCAGTTGCGCCAAGGTCATGTGCAGCTTCTATAATTGAAAAATCAAATTCATCAAGGCGCGCAGAAACCATAAGGTAAACAAATGGCAGACAGAATGTTGTATGTGCTACAAAAATTGTAAAAAGGCCGAGCGGCATTTTTATTCCGCTGAAGAAAATCAACATTGAAATACCAATAATAACTTCCGGCAGAACCATAGGCAAAAAGCTGATTGTCTGGATAAAAGATTTTCCTCTGAACTTGTACCAGCTTATTCCAAGGGTTGCCATTGTACCAAGGATTGTAGAAACGATTCCTGCTGTAAATGCAACAATAAAGCTGTTAAGAACGGCCGCCCATAAATCATTTGATTCAAAAAGCAGTTTTTTGTACCAGATTAAAGAAAGGTTTGTAAACTGACCGCCTTTGCTTTCGTTAAATGAATAGGCAACTATTACAAACAGAGGAATAAACAAAAACAGCAGCGTAAAAAACAATACTATTCTTGAAAAAGAAAACTTTGGAACCCTTCTTTTCCAGGCTTTTCTTGCGTGGCGAGAAGATTCGTTAGATTTTGCTTTATGAGAAAGTCTGTTTGCGATGGCGGCATAAAAATTTAATTTCATTTTGCGCCCCCGGAATTGCCTGCCAATGCATTTTTAGAAAGATTTGCTTCTTTCTTGCTTGCCATCATCATCCAAAGAACTCCGGCTGTACTTACAAGCGTTAAAACCATACTGAAAGCCGATGCGAGCGGCCAGTTACGTGTTTTTTGTACCTGATCTACTATGATGTTTCCTATCATGTAGGAATCTTTTCCGCCGACTAAAAGAGGAACTGTATATGCGCCAAAAATCGGAATAAATGTAAATACTATTCCGGTTGAAATTCCGCTTTTTATGTTAGGCAGAAGAACTTTTATAATAGCCTGAAATTTACTTGCACCCAAATCCTGAGCGGCTTCAAGCAAAGAAAAATCAAACCTGTCCACTGCGGTAAAAATCGGAAGAATTGCATATGGAATGTACATGTAAACTGAAACTAAGATAACGGCTTTTCCTGTATAGAGAAGCTTTACATAATCCTTTGTAAGTCCTAAAGCTTTTAAAAGCTGATTTAAAAATCCGTCATTATTCAGAATTGTCATCCATGCAAAAATTCTTATAAGGGAATTTGTCCAGAAAGGAATTATTACGAGAAACAGAAGAATTGTCTGATATTTGCTTCTTGCCATTGCATAACCGCATGGAAGGGCAATAAGAATAGTAAAAAGCGTAGAAAGCACAGAAAGTTTTAATGTTCTTATAACAAGAATCGCATAGTTTGGATTAAACATCTGCGCATATGCTTTAAGAGAAAACTTCCATTCAACTCCGCCGTACAGTCCTTTTTTTAAAAAACTGTACAGAATGATTATGGCAAGTGGAGCTAAAAAGAAAGCGACAAACCATGCTCCCATTGGCCATGCATAGGCAACTCCCGGATTTGAAAGTCTGCATTTGCTGAGAGAAATCTGTTCTTGCGCCGTTGGTGGTTTTTCTGATTTTGTTTCGTCTTTTTTGCTCATTTTTCTATATCCTCTACAATATATCCGTCGTCTGCGGACCAGGAAATATAGACAGTGTCCTTCCATTGAATTTCAGGACCGTCATCAAGATAGTTTGTATGCTGCTTGAAAATTTTAATTACTGCATTGTTTTCAAGACGGACATAGAATTTAGACTGAAAGCCTGAATAAACAGGTTCTTCAACGATTCCTTTAAATACGTTTATATCTTTTCTTCCGTGAACATCAGGTGCTTCAGAAGTAATGCGGATCTTTTCCGGACGGATTGTGAAGGCAACTTTTTGTCCAGGCTTTGTGGCTTCATAATCTGTAACCATCATAAATTTGTCTGAAGCAGCCATTTCCGGTGTGTCTGTCGGCAATGCGGCCTGTTTTCCTAAAGCCGGAACTTTTAAGGTTACCATGTATTCCTGATCATTATTTTTTGTTGATTTATATGGAACACACTGTTCAACTTCTGCTTCAAACAGGTTTGTGTCACCTATAAATTCTGCAACGAATTGAGTTGCAGGACTTTCGTAAATTTCAAATGGGGTTCCAACCTGCAGTACATGACCGTGATTCATAACTGCAATGCGGTCAGAAACAGAAAGAGCTTCGCTCTGGTCATGGGTTACATAAATAAATGTAATGCCGATTTTATCGTGCAGGTTATCAAGGTCAATAAGAAGGTTTGCACGCAGTTTTGCATCAAGAGCAGAAAGCGGTTCGTCCAAAAGAAGAACTTTCGGTTCGTTGATTAATGCTCGCGCAATTGCAACACGCTGTTTCTGTCCTCCAGAAAGCTGGTTAGGCTTTTTCTGTGCATGTTCATCAAGCTGTACAAGGTGAATGTACTTGCGAACCTTTTCATCAATTTCTGCCTTATCTACCTTTTTTAAACGCAGAGGAAAAGCAATGTTTTCGTAAACTGTCAGATGAGGGAAAAGTGCATAGGTCTGAAAAACGGTATTTGAATGTCTTTTATCTGGCGGAAACGGAATTACGTTTGTGTCGTCAAAAAGAACTGCACCGGTATCAGGGTTTTCAAAACCGGCAATAATCCTCAAAAGAGTTGTTTTTCCGCAACCTGAAGGACCAAGAAGAGAAAAGAATTCACCCGAGTTAATAATAAAATTAATGTCGGATAACGCCTGAAAATCGCCGAAGCGTTTTGAAACATGGTTTATAGAAACCTGACTGCCTTTCAATGACTTCTCCTATAAAATAGAGGTCAAAAATAAGCGCCAATGATAACTTAGCGTAAAGTCTACAATGATGTTATTATGGTCATTTGTCAATACTTTACGAAGATTTTTAAAAATTTTTATTCATGGAAATAATGCGGATAAGTCATTGTCACGACCTCACGACAGGAACCTCTTCGAAAGCTTTTTTTTAATTGCGAAATATTAATAATGCGGACTCCAGTCTTGTTCGGCATATAATGTTGACTTGCGTAAAAAATCGAGTAATATAGAAATATGTGGTTTTAGCCGCTTTAATATTTTTACAGGCAGGATAAAAATGATTTCTATTATAATAGGTTTATTGTTAATTGCATTTACGGTTTTTGCAGCTCTTCCGTCTTATCTTAACTGGGGAACAGAAATTATTGCATTTTTAAAAGGCTGTGCACCGGTTCTTGCAGCTTTTATCGGTTTGATTTCGCTTTTTATCGGTGCAGCTGATATTAAAGACAAAAAAGAGGCTAAAAAAGAAGAGGAAGCAGCCGCTGCCTTGGCTGAAGAAAGTAAATAACTGAAAATTCCGGCTGATCGGCAATTTTATGCCTTTAAGCATTTGATAAATCATCTGCGCGCCGCTTGAATCCGGCATTCTGGCGCGCATCTTAAAGATATTCTTTAACCGTCTTGACATATCTAAAGAAATTCATTTATATTTACATACCCCGTATATAGACGTTTTGCTCAAACGCCAGAAGGCTTACAAACATGATGCAAAGTTTCTAAGCCTATAACTTAATTATTGTAAGGTATATACATGAAAACTATTTTTATTAAGGAACACGAACAGGCTCGTAAATGGTATCTTATCGATGCTGCTGGAAAGCCTCTTGGCCGTGTTGCAGCTAAAGCCGCAGCAATTTTACGCGGAAAGAACAAAGCTGCATTTACAACAAACCAGAATATGGGTGACTATGTAGTTATTATCAACGCTGAAAAAGCAGTTGTAACTGGTGGTAAAGAAACAAAGAAGATTTATTACAAACACACAGGCTTCGTTGGCGGTCTTAACCACTATTCATACGAAACATTGCTTGCAAAACATCCTGAAGAACCGATGATGCGCGCTGTAACAGGAATGCTTCCTGGTGGACGCCTTGGTCGTGCTCTTTCTGACAATGTTAAAATCTATGCTGGTGCAGAGCATCCACATGCTGCACAGAACCCAGAGCCGGTTGAACTTTAATAGGAGCTTGTAATGAAAAGTATCGCTATCGGAACAGGAAGAAGAAAGACAGCCGTAGCTCGTGTTTTTGTACGCGAAGGCAGCGGAAAAGTTGTTGTTAACGGAAAAGATGTAAAAGAATATTTTGCTACAGAAGAACAGGTTCGCGTTGTTCGCCAGCCTCTTCTTGTAACATCTAACGATGGAAAATATGACATTGTAATTACAGTTACTGGCGGTGGTTTGAATGGTCAGGCTGCAGCTTGTCTGCACGGTATTTCTCGTGCATTGACACAGGTTGATCAGGATTCACACACAGCTCTTAAAGCAAACGGATATCTTACTCGCGATTCCCGCATGGTTGAACGTAAGAAGTACGGTCAGAAGGGTGCTCGTAGAAGATTCCAGTTCAGCAAGCGTTAATTTTGGTTATTGCTTCTGTTCAAGAGGTCTCGACTGGTTGTTTGAAAATAATAACGGGTTCGGGACCTTCTTTTTTTGTCCGCATAAATTACCTTTCCCTTGTTCAGCCTGAAGAAATCACTGAAGGCACAGAATTTACCGAAGAAAAAGAAAATGACATTCTTGATGCAGGTCTTGCTTTTGCAGCCGAAAAAAAAGCTGTTGATTATCTTGCGCGGGCAGAGCAGTCGCATCTTGGGCTTTACAGAAAATTAATTGCAAAAAAGTTTGATGAAAATGCCGTGAACCGTGCATTGGAATATCTTGAAATAAAAGGCTATTTGAGTGACAGGCGTTTTGCCAGAGCCTGGCTTAATAACAGAAAAATTGCACATAGCGAAGGAAGAAGTAAACTTGCTTCTGAACTTGCAGCCCGTGGTATTGGACGTGAAGATGCGCGTTCTGCATTAGATGAGTTTTTTGAAAATAACAGCGAAGAGGATTTATGTGCCAGAGCCCTTGCAAAATGCAGGCGGCTTAAAAAAAATGAAGAAAAAACTATAGAATATCTTTTACGTTCCGGCTTTTCGTACGCAATGATAAAAGCGGCAATAGATAGTGAATCTTTGCCGGATGAAAAATAAATCAAATTATTATGGAGATAATAGAAAATAATAATTTTTATGTAGAAAAAATTATTATTTTGTGCTAGCATACAACATTATGGATAATAAAGTGAAAAAACCAGTTGTATTTTCAGCTCTTGAAGTTGCAAATATATGCGGGGTTGTTAATCAGACTGCAATAAATTGGATTCGTAACGGTTATTTGAAGGCCTTTAATACTCCGGGCGGACAGTTCCGTGTTTATCCTGATGATCTTGCAGCTTTTATGAGCAGCAGGAACATGCAGATACCAGAATCTTTGCTGGAACTTTGCGAAAACAAAGATGCTTATGAATTAAATACTCTTTTGATTATTGATGATGACCGGACTTTGAATAATGTAATTTCAATCTATATGAAAAAGATTTTCCCTAGATTGAATATTATTCAGGCTTTTGACGGTTTTGAAGCCGGTTTACAGCTTTCTGCAAAGCATCCGCAGTGTCTTTTACTTGATCTGGATTTGCCGGGTATAAACGGTTTTGACATCTGCCGTAGAATTTACGAAGAAAAAGAATTTGGAAATCCGCGCGTAATTGTTGTTACAGCTCTTGAAGATTCTTCTGTAGAAGAAAAACTTACAAAGATTGGAGTTAATCACTTTTTCCGCAAGCCGTTAACGCTTGATAAACTTGCGGAAATTGTAAAGCGCTCTTATAAATCTTTATAAGATTATAATAAAGTCCTTATAAAACCCTTATAGCGGATAGTAATATAACGGTGCGGTTGTCTGGATTTCTGCTCCAGACTGCCGCAAAGCCTCAGTTATTGAACCTGTCTGCAAAAAAACGATAGCACCATTTATAAAAGTTCGTGCTCCTGTAATAAAATCATAAACAGAAGGTTTTTCCTCAAATTTTTCATCCTGAACTTCGATATCAGGATTATCAAGCTCACGTTTAAGCATTTTTTCTGCCGCTTCATAAGAGCAGATATTATCAATAAGTCCGTTATCAAGTGACTGTCTTGCGGAATAAATTCTTCCGTCTGCAAGTTTTTTAACATCTTCTATAGACATGCTGCGGCTTTCTGCAACAATTTCTGTAAACTGCCTGTATGTTTCATCTGCAATCGACTGCATTATTGCAACATGTTCTTCGTTTACCGGCTCGTTATAGTTACCCATGTTTTTGTTTTTGCCGCTTGTTATTGTTTTGGATTTTATTCCAAGCTTTGAAAGCAGTTCTGTAGCGTCTGTAAACTGTCCGCAGATTACACCGATTGAACCGATTAAAGAGTTTCGGTTTGCGCTAATATTTGTTGCAGCGCATGAAATGTAATATGCTCCGGAAGCCCCGATTTGCGCGATATAGGCATGTACGGTTTTTCCTGCTGATTTATATTTTTCAAGTTCAAGATAAACATTGTCTGAATCAAAAACAGTTCCGCCCGGAGAATTTATGTAAAGGATAATGCCTTTATTGCTGTCATCTTTCTGGAGTTTTTTAATCAGTTTAAGAAGGCGTTCCTGATCATAGGTTTTGTTCTTGGTTTGAATCACTCCTTCTATATAAATTTTTGAAATGTAGTCACCGTTTTTTCCGTTAATCTTAATTTTCTTTACTGTATCTTTAAGGCTTGAAATATCTTCAATATCGTTGAGCTTTATAGAACTTTTAGAAATTGTTTTTACAATAGAACCGTGCTTTTTTAAGAAAAATGGTGAAAATCCTGCGAAGGCGCAGATTGCGGCCAAAATTAAAAATACTTTTAAGCCTTTGCTCAGCTTTATTTTAGGTTTTGAAGCCTTTATTTTTATTTGTGCACCATTATCGGATGTATTATTAACTGAAGTGCTATTAACCGATGCTCCGTTTTCTGATGCATTATTGTTCGCGCTGTTTGGTACATTCTCTGGTTCAGTTTCTGGTTTGAAAAAATCATTAAAATCATTATTAAATTGATCTGACATATTTAACCTTTCCTTATTCCTTTAGTAGTTTGAAAAATCTAGTATCTTGAAAAATCTTCGCTGCTTATTTTACCTGATTGCAGGGCTTGTTTTTTTAATTCCAGATAGCAGTTTGCAAAAGCTGTTTCTGCATAGGGTAAAAGCCACAATAAGCCTATTCCGCCTGTAAGGCAGGCAAGAAAAAGCCATCCTGCAAAACTTAAGGCCATTACGAATAAATCGCCTTTGTAGCCGTTTGTCATTATACGGCTGATTTTCATTGCCTTGCGGATTCCAAGCTTTGGATATTCGTTGATTAAAAACAGGGTTTGTGAAAATGCAAAGAATTTAACAACAGCCGGAAAGAAAAACAATAGAGACCATAAAAAAAGATAAAGGCCAATCCAGAACGCAGCCTGAAATGATTTTAGCCAGAGCAAAAGGTTTTCAAAAAAATCGTCAAATGTAACGGCTTTGTTTTCTTTTGCAAGCTTTAAGAATGAGCCTGTTAAGGCAGAAATAAGTACAAAAAAGGCAAAAAAAGCGATTATATTGGTATAATCGGATTCTTCCAGACCGCCAGCCAAAGACGGCACTTTTATTACGAGCAAAAGAACTGCACTGACTGCTGTAATCAATACGGAGTTTTTCCAGTTGGATTTTAATTGGCTTAATGCATTGCTTTTATATCTTACTCTGTCGAACATATATTCCTCTCCCTAAGCATTTGGGAATAAAAACGATTTTCAATCTGATTTTTATCAATTCCTGATTTTTCAAGAAGTGTGTAAAGCTCATTTTGAATTTTTTCTGTATGTTTTTTATCATCAGAAGATGAAAGTATCTCTATTTCTAAAAAATCACCAAGCGGCGGAATGTTACAAAGTTCGAGCGTGGCTTTACCGAATTTTGTTGTACATTCCCAGCGGGAAACATATTTATCTTTTTTATCGGTAAGTGTAAAGCCTAAATCCGGAAGTAATGCATCTATTGCTGCTGAATCGTTAATAACGCTTTCGTATTCCTGATTTTTTTCAGAGGAATTGCCGTTTTTGCCAGTTACGATTTTCTTTTTTTTATATGTAAGATACATTGTTTCTTTGTCGTTTGAAATTTCCGTACGTATTCTTGCCGAAATCAGCTGGGACGGATTATTTGGCTCAGGTTTACGCCAGTACTTATCGTGCCGTTCAAACTTTCCTGAAAAGGCTGCAAACGAGTTCAGTTTTTTAATTACAGCTTCTCTGTCTGCTACATGCGCCTTAAGCTCAATTTCAAACATATTTAAAATATAATGTTTTTTGCGCGTATATTCAAATGTTTGCGTAAATATATCAATATACTAAAGTTGCGCTTCAATTAAAAAAATAAATGTGCTATATTCGATTTATGAATATTACATTAAAAAATGCCCGTTTTGAGGCGGTTATTAGTACACATGGAGCTGAAATCAATTCCTTAAAAGGTCTTGATGACGGCACTGAATATGTCTGGTGCGGCGATCCTTCTGTATGGAAATATCATGCACCTGTTTTGTTTCCACATGTTGGAAGAATTTTGGATCAGTTTATGACAGTTGGTGACAAGGAATACAAACTTGGCGTTAACGGTTTTGCCCGTGATCTGGAATTTAAGCTGCTGAAAAATACAGAAACTTCTGCGGAATTTGAACTTACAGAAAGTACAGAAACTGCTGAAAAGTATCCGTGGAAATTTTCATTAAAAGTATTTTATGAACTTACAGATAAAGGTCTTACATTTAAATCTACTGTAACAAATACTGACAGCGAAGAAATCAGTTTTTCTTTAGGAAGCCACACAGCTTTCTGTTGTCCGCGCAATACAGATTCAAAAGATACAAAAAACAGCGATTACTACATTGAATTTGAAAAGAAAGAAAAATTAACGAGCGTCGTTTGTACAGAAGGTGGATACATAGCAGCTGATAAGGACGGAGTTGCTCCTTACACAGTTCCGTATGGCGAAAAAGAAGCAGGAATTGTGCCGCTTACCGAAAAAGGATTTGGCAACGGTCATTTCTTTACAGCCTTTACTTCTGACTGGGTTGGACTTCGCAGCAAGAAGACCGGAAAAATCGTAAAGGTTAATACAAAAGATTATCCGTATCTGATGTTATGGCAGAATGCCGGTGAACCGCGTTTTGTCTGTATTGAACCATGGTATGGAATTCCTGATCCTGAAATGACTGATCACCGCTGGGAAACAAAGCCTGCTTTAATTTCTTTAAATCCGGGTGAATCTTTTACAGCAGATCAGTCAATTACAATCGAATAGTACAGTTGATTAAGTTGATTTGTGCGCCCATGGCAACATTAAGCCATGAGGCGTTCCGCCGTATGATAGAAAAATTCGGCGGATGTGATGAATATTTTACAGAGATGATAAATGCCGGTTCTCTTTTGACCGGCGGTCCTTTTGAAAAATATTACCTTATAAATGAAACAGTTCCTCAAAAAATGGTCTGGCAGCTGACCGGCGGTAAAACTCCGCTAATGATAGAAGCTGCTTCTATGCTGGCATCTTGCGGCGGAATAGGCATAGATTTGAATATGGGATGCTGTGCGCCGGAAATTGTTTCAAGCGGGGCAGGCATTGCCTGGATGCTTAAACCTGTTGAAGAAACGCGGGCGATGGTGCGCGGCGTGCGGCAGGCTATAGACAAAGCCACTGGAACTTCTGCAGACGGCGCAGGTCGTGATGTGCAGACTGTTAACCATGTAAAACGGCGGCTTTCCATAAAACTCCGGCTGGGCGATGAAGATTTTAGCGATGAAGGATTTTTTTCTTTCTGCGACATGCTTGTTGACGAAGGCGTTGAACAGATAACGCTTCACCCAAGGACCAGAAAACAAAAATATTCACGACCTGCGCGCTGGAGCTATGTACAGCGTCTTGCAGAAAAAATGCATAAGCGGGGAGTGATTGTAATTCTTAACGGCGATGTAAAGGATGTAGAATCCGCACGCCGCGCATTGCAGGAAGCTCCGGATGCAGACGGTATAATGATTGCACGTGCTGCCTGTCAGAAACCATGGATTTTTGCCCGGATTGCAAATGCGCTTAATGTTCATAATACTCAGAACGCACAAAATGCATTTGATGCTCACAATTCGCAGAATGTTTATGACGCTCAAAATGCTCTTGCCGCTCAAAACGAGGGAACACACTTTGCCTTCGATGATGAAAGCCAAAAACATCTTACCGGAAAAAAAATCTATGATTCTGGCGAAACTGTGGATTTATATCAGCTTGTCTGCGAGTATCTGGATGACATTCAGGTTTACCAGCCTAAGGAATTCTGGAAGACACGCTGTCAAAGATTTTTTACCTATTTTTGCGACAATTTTTCTTTTGCACATTATGCAAAGACTCAGCTTGTTAATTCCTCGGATATAAACCAGGCAAAGGAACGGCTTGCCATGTATTTTGAAAAAGTTCCGGAAGACCGCTATATTAAACTTTAGCTTAATTTGAGCCGGCTGCCGCTTTTACAAATTTTTTAGCCAGTTCTGAAAGTTCATCAAATTTTCCTTCATTTATAAGGCTGTTTTTCATTATGTTTGAACCTATTCCGCAGCTGCAATAGCCTGCTTTTAAAAAGCCTGCAACGTTATTTTCATCGACTCCGCCTACTGCCATCAGAGGAACATTGCTTATAGGTCCGCGTACTGCTTTTAAATAATCAAGACCTAAAAATCCTGCAGGAAAAACTTTTACGATATCAGCACCGCAGTTCCATGCATTTTGAATTTCTGTCGGTGTCATTGCTCCAGGAACTGAAATCATACCGAGCTTTTTAACTTCTGCAATTACTAAAGGATTTGTGTCCGGGGCAAGGATAAAGTCGGCTCCTGCATCGAACGCAGCTTTTGCCTGTTCTATTGTTACTGTTGTTCCGGCTCCAATGCTCATTTTATTGCCCAAAGCTTTTTTTACCATCTGAATGGACTTAACGGTATCGCTGATGCAGTTTTGGGAAGACTGGTCAAAAGTAATTTCAAGACAGCAGATACCGCCTTCGTTTACGGCAAAAGCTGCGTCAACGATTTTTTCAACAGGAACTCTGCGTGCAATAGAAACAAGTTTTTTTTCTTTAATAAATGAAAGTGTATCCATACGATAAAAATAGCACTCATGTTTTTTGCATGTCAATTATTTCAAATGCGCCATTGCGATTGTGCGGCTTTTTGATTTCTTACCTGTGTTGCGTTGTAACTTTTCTGCTTTGAAAGGTTTTTCTACTTTTATACTTTGCGTGACTAAACTGATTTGTAAAGCTATAATACATTCATGCTGAAATTTTACTTTGATTCTGGAACTACTAATACCCGTCTTTACGTTATAGATGAAAAAGGCGATGTTATTCAGATTATGGAAAAATCCATTGGCTCAAAAGATGTTTCACTTTCAGGTGATAAAAATCTTCTTGCGCGAGAACTTTCTGCCATGTATTTTGAGACAAAAGATAAGCTTCAATATAAATCTAAAAATATAAATGATATGAACGACGTAATCTGGATGAGCGGAATGATTACCAGTGCTAACGGTATTGTTGAAATTCCTCACATCGGAGTTCCAGTCGGAAAGAAAAAGCTTGCTTCATGTGTCCAAAAATTTTATGAAGGAAAGTTTTTTAAAAAAGATATCTACTTTATTCCAGGCATAAAAAGCGTTCCTGACGGAACAGAAATCACTGTAGAAAATGTTTATAAAATCAACAATATGCGTGGTGAAGAAACGGAAATAATTGGAATCCTTGAAGAAAAGATTCCGGACATTCATCACGATTATAAAACGCTTACGTCCGATTCTGAAAAATCAGGTACTTTTGTTTTGATTATGCCAGGCTCTCATACTCAGATTGCAGTTGTAAAAGATGGAAAAATAACGGATATAATTTCTACTATAACAGGTGAACTTTTTAAGGCTTTAAAATCTCAGACAATTCTTGCTTCTTCTCTTGAAGAAACATCTGAAAAATCTTCCAATCATGATTCCAAGGTTGATGCGAATAATCTTGATTTAAATATGGTAGAAACAGGTGCAAAAAATCTAGAAGCTTTTGGATTTAACCGGGCGATTTATATTGTCCGTTCGCTTTTGCTTTTTACGGATTCTTCTGTAGAACAGCGTAAAAGTTATCTGGAAGGTGTACTTAATGGCGGGGTTTTAAAAGCAATAAAGGCTGTTCTTGGCTCTGCGCCACTTAATATTTATGTCTGCGGAAATGAAAATCAGTTTAAGATAATCCGCACTATTGCAGAAAAAATATACCCCGAATACAGAGTAAGCTTTATTGAAAATAATAAATCCATGCCTTTTTCTGTACTGGGGTTCAAAGCAATTTACGCGTGTTCTGAAACTTAAACTGAAGCTGAACAAAATTCAGCCACAGTTTAACTAAAACAACAAGTTAAAACCTTAAAGTTTTTGAACTGCCTCACAAGCTTTGTCTACGTAAGGAATATCCAGGTCTTCTATGTTTCCTGAATCAACTGCGCTTGAAATGTTCTGTTCGATTGGAATCTTTCCAAGAAGAGGAACTTCAAACTGAGCAGCAACTTCTTCAATATTGCTTTCGCCGTAGATTTTTATTTCTTTATTACAATCCGGACATTTTACATAGCTCATGTTTTCAATCAGCCCAAGAACCGGAATGTTCATTGTTTTTGCCATTTTCAGCGCTTTTTGAACGATTACGCTTACAAGCTGCTGCGGAGAAGAAACTACGATAATTCCACTTATCGGAAGTGACTGAAAAACTGTCAGCGGAACATCGCCTGTTCCAGGCGGCATATCTACAAACATATAATCAACGTCTTTCCAGTTTACATCTGTCCAGAACTGTTTTACAGCACCTGCAATTACAGGACCGCGCCAGATTACAGGATCGTTTTCGTGTTCCAGCAAAAAGTTCATGGACATAAGCTGAATGCCATTTTTTGACATTACCGGGAACAGCGCATTTCCGTCGCCGACAGCACGTTCATGGCTTAAACCAAAAGATTCTGGAATAGACGGGCCTGTAATGTCTGCGTCAAGAATAGCAGTTTTTTTGCCAAGTTTATTCATCTTACAGGCTAAAAGGCTTGTAACTAAAGATTTGCCGACTCCGCCTTTGCCCGAAACTATCGCTATGACTTTTCTAACGGAAGCGCCTTCGCGCAAAGAAACATGCAAATCCCGAGATTTGCAATTTGAACTGCAAGAAGAACAGTTATGTGTACAGTTTTCTGAATTATCTGCCATGTCTAACCTCAAAAATAATATTTTCCCTTTGATATAAAGATATAAATTCTGCTTATGATAGTCAAATTTGACCGGTTAAATATTTTGCTGATACCGATTTGCGGACAGTTTTACCTTATTTCCGGTCTAATCTTGAATTGTCTAGCCTAAAATGCTTCCTGCAGCTCCAAGAACACCTGCACTTGCTAATGCCATGATAATTCCTGCTATTAAGACGCCTGTCATAACGGCAAAAATTGTCTGTTTAAAATTCATGTCTAAAAGACTTGCTGCAAGAGTTCCTGTCCATGCACCTGTTCCTGGTAACGGAATTCCGACAAAAAGCATGAGCGCAATAAAAAGCCCGTGTCCTGCTTTTTCTTGAAGTTTTTTACCGCCTTTTTCGCCCTTTTCAAGACAGAAAGTAAAAAACTTTCCGATTATTTTTTTGTCCGCGCCCCAGACTAAAACACGGCGTGCAAAAAGGTAAATAAACGGAACCGGCAGCATGTTGCCTATGATACAGATTATGTAAGACTGAAGAAGCGGCAGCTTTAATGCTTGCGATACAGGAATTGCACCGCGAAGTTCAATCAATGGAATCATAGAAATAAAAAAAATCCAAATGTAGTTTTTAAGCATAGTTCCATGATTATACAGAAAAAGCTGTACGATAACAACAACGTGAATAAAAACGAATCAATAATTTAAGCTGGACTGCCGATAAATAAAAGAAATAATATGCATTTTTATAATGAACTGCTTTTGAAAGCCTGTTCTTATGCGGAGGATATATGAAAAAAATAGCTGCACTTGTACTTTTACTTGCTTCATCTTTTTTTGTTTTTGCAGCACCTGCAAAAAATTCTAAATCTGATAAAATCGGCGGGGTAGAGTTTGGAATCGGTACAGGTTATGTATTTTATGGTGACAGCGCAACAAAAAACTTAATTTCGTCAATGAACTCCGACAATTTTGCTCGTTTTTTAATTGGCGGTGATGTTGGTATTTTTATCCCTCTTGCTGATTATGTAAGTTTTGTCGCTGATGCAGAACTTTTAAATGATCTTTTCTGGAAAGGCGGAGAACATTGTTTCTTTTTTGATTATTCATTTAACGGCGGAATAAAACTTATGCCTGGTTTTGGTGGCTTGGGATTTACAGTTGACTATTGTTTAGGCCGCAGAACTTCCGTAATAAAATATGACTCTTATTCTGCAACAGAATCTACTAAATGGGGAAACGGCTTTAAGTTTGCCATAGACTACGACATAAAATATAACAAAAAAGAAGGCGTATGCCCTGTTGTTGGTGCTTACTGGCGTCACATGCCTCGCGGCGACAATTTTTCTGATAACACAATTTCAATCTATATGAAATTTTTGTTCAGATAAATTGAAATTGTTGTGCCTATGAAAAAGAACTGCCCGAGATTTCTCGGGCAGTTCTTTTTGGGCATATCGAATAGCCCTAGCGGCCGTATTGAGTACGGTCTATCGAGCGTACTCAGTAATTCTGGTTTCGCGAATCATTGTAAGTTTGATTCTTCCAGGGTACTTCAAGTCAGATTCAATCTGTTTTGCAATGCTTCTTGCAAGTTCCTTAACATCCTGGTCAGAAACTTTTTCATTGTTTACCAGAATTCGAAGTTCACGACCTGCCTGAATTGCATAAGCCTTTTCTACGCCCTGGAAGCCTTCTGCAACAGCTTCAAGATTTTCAAGACGTTTAACGTAGTTATCTACGGTTTCGCGTCTTGCACCAGGACGTGCGGCAGAAATTGCATCGGCAATCTGTACCAGAACAGCTTCAAGCGACTGCGGTTCAACATCATTGTGGTGAGCGGCAATTGCGTTGATGATAACCTGATCTTCGCCCATTTTGCGAGCCATGTCTGCACCAACTTCTGCGTGGTTCTGTTCTGTTTCGTTTTCTGCACCTTTACCGATATCGTGTAAAAGGGCAGCACGTTTTGCAACTTCACGGTTTGCACCAAGTTCTGCGGCAAGAAGGGCTGCAATAAGTGCAACTTCTTTAGAATGTGTAAGAACATTCTGTCCGTAGCTTGTTCTGAAGTAAAGGCGTCCAAGAGCGATTACGCCGTCAGTATTCATATTGTGGATACCAAGTTCAAATAATGCTTTTTCACCTTCTTCGTAAATCTTCTGCTGTATTTCCCTTGTAACTTTCTGTACGATTTCTTCAATTCTTGTAGGATGAATACGACCGTCAGAAATAAGACGTTCAAGTGAAACTTTTGCAATTTCCTTGCGTACCGGGTCAAAACATGAAATAACAACTGCTTCCGGAGTATCGTCAATGATGATATCTACACCGGTCATTGTTTCCAGTGTTCTGATGTTACGTCCTTCTCGACCAATAATGCGGCCTTTCATTTCATCGCTTGGCAGAGAAACCGTAGTTACTGTAATGTCACTTGTAGTTTCTGTGGCAATGCGCTGAATTGTAGAAACAAGAATGTCACGGGCTTTCTTTTCCGCAGTGATGTTAGATTCCTGTTCAATCTTGTTGATGAGTGCCTGTGCGTCATGGCGAGCATCATTTTCAAGGTCTTTTATGATAAGAGATTTTGCCTCTTCGACCGTAAGACCTGAGATGCGTTCCAGTTCTTTTCTGTACTGTTCTTCCTGCTGTGCAAGGGCAACTTCACGTTTTTCCATTGCTGCTACACGATTAGCAAAGTCTTTGTCTCGTTTTTCAAACTCTGCTGCACGCTGGTCTAGCAGTTCTTCTTTTTTGTTTACCCGCGATTCATAACGCTGTACTTCTGCACGGCGCTCGCGGTTCTCCCGTTCCTGTTGGTTCCGTTCCCGAATGAGTTCATCTTTTGCTTCGAGCAAAATTTCTTTTTTCTGAGCTTCAGCTTCTCTAATTGCATCCTGTTTTACACGTTCTGCTTTTTGTTCAGACGCAGATAGTTGAAATCTGGCATACAGCCAGCGAATAGTCCATCCAAGAACGATTCCAATAACCGGGAGAATGATGAATAAAATTATGTTATTCAAAGCAATCCCCTTTTTAAGTAGAAAACTTTTGTTCCACTTTAAAATCGTTCACTATAATAATAGCGTAATAAAACGTTTGTTGTCAAACAACTTATCTATATAAATTGAAATAAAATACATACTTTTTGAGTTTTTCTGCATTTTTATAAGTTGAAAGGTCTATAAGAGGAAAGACTATTAATGTGAATTACAGAGAGAAAATAAACTATAACGTAAAATCTTTACCAAGGTAAATTTCTCTTGCCAAAGGAGAATCAAGAACATCTTGTTTTGTCCCCTGAACAACAATCTGACCTGTATTTATAATTATTGAGCGTGTTGTAATTTCAAGCGTATCGCGTACATTGTGGTCTGTTATTAGAATTCCGATTCCGCGTTGGGAAAGAAGTTTTATCATTTTTTTTATGTCTGCAACTGCAATCGGGTCAATTCCTGCAAAAGGCTCGTCAAGCATAAGGAATTTAGGTTCAATTGCAAGCGAACGTGCTATTTCTGTCCTGCGGCGTTCACCGCCGGAAAGAGTATATGCCGGCTGATTCCTTATTTTTTGAATTGAAAATTCTTCTATAAGTTTGTCCAGACGGTCGAGTTTCTGCTGCTTTGTAAGTTCTTTCTGATTTTCAAGAATTGCCCAGATATTTTCTTCGACGGTCATTTTTCTGAAAACTGAAGGTTCCTGCGGAAGATATGAAATTCCCATCTGTGCGCGTTTGTACATAGGTAAATCCGTTATGGTTTTTCCGTCTAAGATAACTTCGCCTTCTGTAGGTTTGTAAAATCCTACTATCATATAGAACGTGGTTGTTTTGCCGGAGCCGTTAGGACCGAGCAGCCCTAGAACTTCACCTGTTTTTATTGAAAAATCAATTCCCTGTACAACTTTTTTGCGACCGAAGTGCTTGTAAAGGCTAGAAACTTTCAGTTCGTGCTCTACGGATTGTTCAGAGTTTTCGCCGATAATATTTTCTTCAGTAATAATTTCGTTAGTATTTTCGGTTAAGCCTTCACTCATTGCCGTCTCCTATATAAAAACCACGCTATTGCAGACAGGTTTTATCTTATTCTTCTTTTTCGGGCTTTTTGCCTGAACTTGTTACAGAACCGTGAACACGTCCGCTCATTGAAATTTCCTGCGTGTTCATGTCGAGTGTTATCTGCTGTGCATTAAACGTATCTTTGCCTTGGACGATTTTGGGCGAACCGCTTATTTCAAGAAGCTGTTCGTTTTTGTGGTAAACCGCATAAGCACCGGTACATACATTGTCTTTTTGTGTAAGTTTTACATTTATCTGAAAAATTGCGGTCTGTGTTTTCTGTCTGTATTCCAGAAGCTGGGAAGATGCCGAAACTTCGTTTTCTTTGTCTTCAAGTTTTACATTGTCCTGTAAAAGTGTAACTTCTGTTTCCCTGTCAAAAGAAAGTTTTCCGCATGAAAATTCTGTTTGTTTTTTTGTATTTTTTGCAGAAACTTTGCCTTCTGCCTTTATTAACCTGAAATCTGTACCGGAAAGCGTAATTCTATCGGCACGGATTTCCATATTTTGAGTTTGTACGAAGGCGTTTCCCTGCAAGGTTGTTGTGTCGTTGTTGTTTCCGGCTGTGCCGGTCATTTTATCAGCCTTAAATATTATCTGTTCGGAATAAAGCGGAATACAGGCATTGCTATAAACGCTGAAAATAATAATTGCGGAAAATAAAGATTTTATACAAAGCCTGACTTTCATTTTATTTTCTCCGCTTCAGATGTTGATTCTGTTTCTGCTGAATTTTTTTCATCGACTGCATTTATTGCATCAGCTGTATCTTCATTACCTGCTGTGTTTTCTGCTTCGTCTGTTGTGACAGTGCCTGAAACAGCACCGGCAAAGGCAAATGTGCTGCTTGCAATACTTGATGAAAAATCTTTTCCGGTTAGTTTTAAATTATCTTTTTCAAGAGTGACTTCCTGGCCTTTGCCGGATGTTAACTGTTCTGTTTTTCCGTTCCAGCGAAGGTTTTGGGCAAAAATGCGCATGTCATGCTGTTCGTCTTTTACCTGAATATCGTCTAGAAGAATGTATTCTTCGTTTTCTGTATCAGCTGCAATATAACCGCTTTTTCCTTCGTTAATCAGTTTTTCATCATTGTCAAAAGATTTAAATGAAATGCCTTTTGCGTAAGAAAGGTTTCCGCTTTTATATTGTTCCAGTTTTTCTGCTTTGAGCTCGAATTTCTTTTTTCCATCTTCTGTTCTGTAAAAAGATGCGTTTTCTGCAATCATTTCCGGAATCTGTTTTTCAACGGAAATTGTGGTTTCGTATTTTAATGAGCATGATAAAAAAAGCAGAAAAATCAGTGCGCTGGAAAGAGTGCATTTTGTGGTTTTTCTGCTCATTAAAAATCTACAACGCATTATTTTTTGTTTTGCAGTACAGCTCCAATGAATGCTATGAACAGCGGATGCGGATTTGTTGGTCGGGAAATAAATTCCGGATGGAACTGTACGCCTATTCCCCATGGATGATTTTTCCATTCAAAAGCTTCGGTCTGTCTGTCCGGGATAGATACCGCGCTTGTGATAAGTCCGTTTTCTGCCATGCGGTCAGTATAACGGCGGTCAAATGTATATTTGCTTCTGTGGCGTTCAGAAATCTGTTTCTTTTTATAGATGTCAAAAAGTTTTGTGTTTTTTTCGATTTCTACAAAACTTGCGCCAAGCTTCATAATGCCTGTTGCGGTAGTTCCTGCCTGTTCTTCAGGAAGACTGATAACTGCGTGCTTGCAGTTCTGCATGAATTCCGTACTGTCCGCATCTTCCCATCCAAGAATTGAGCGGGCTGTTTCTATAGCCATAAGCTGCATTCCAAGGTCGATGCCAAGATACGGAATGTTGTGTTCGCGTGCATATTTTACGGAAGCAAGCAGACCAAGGAATCCACGCTGTCCGTAATTGCCAGGAACGACAATACCGTCAAGTCCTGTAAGGTATTTTTCTATTGAATCAGCATTTTCCAAGGTTTCTGCATCGATTTTTTTGATTTTAACGGCAACTCCGTGTGAAGTTACTGCTGCATGGAACAGTGATTCGCGGACTGATTTGTAGCAGTTATCAAGATAGTCTTTTTTGCCTACCATTCCGATTGTAATTGTCTGCGACGGATTTTTCAGCTTATCCATAAAAGTAAGCCATGGAGAAATGTCGCATTTTTTCTGCGGAAGTCCGAGTTTTTCAAGAATTTTTGTATCAATGCCCTGTTCGTGGAAGAGAACAGGAAGTTCGTATACGGAATTTTCTACATCACAGGAAGTGAATACAGATGTCGGCGGAACGTTGCAGAAAAGGCCGACTTTCTTTTTAAGACCTTCGTCCAGCTGCTGTTCGCAGCGGCATAAAAGAATATCCGGCTGAATGCCTGCTTCCTGCAGCTGCTTTACAGAATGCTGTGTTGGTTTTGTTTTTAATTCTCCGCCAATGATAACAGGAACAAGGGCAAGGTGAATGCAAACCGTGTTCTGTTTGCCGAGTTCGCGGATTAACTGGCGAACAGCTTCCAGAAAAGGAATTGTTTCTATGTCACCGACAGTTCCGCCGACTTCAACTAAAACAATGTCTGCGTTTGTCTGTGCACCGATATTTAAAATACGGCGTTTAATTTCATCAGTGATATGTGGAATAACCTGAACTGTGCGTCCATTGTAGCGGCCTGCGCGTTCGTTTTTGATTACAGAATCGTAAACTTTACCGATTGTAATGCAGTTTGCGGAAGTAAGGTTAACGCTTGTAAAGCGTGAAAAGTTGCCTAAATCCAAATCTGTTTCGGCACCATCTTCTGTTACAAAAACTTCGCCGTGCTGATAAGGGCTTATGTTTCCTGCGTCAACATTTACGTAAGGATCACATTTCATCATTGCGACTTTGTAGCCGCTGCATTCAAAAAGACTTCCGAGGGAGGAAGAAGCAACGCCTTTTCCAAGGCTTGAACAGACACCACTTGTTACAAGGACATATTTACTCATGGAATGTAATTTTCCCATTTACACGTGGATTAGTCAAGCCACGTAAAGAAATCGCGAGTGACGCAGCGATTTTAGTGGCGTCAAGCTCGGACTCTTCCGAGCTTATACTCCTGCTGCCGCAGGCTGCGTAAAATACAAAGCGGCGGTTTGCTTGTAACGAACCATGTGAGGCGCGGATAAGGCGGCATGCGATACAGGCGATGCATTTTTGCCGCACTGTCAGAGATGTCTATGTCATTGCGAAAAATAGTAAAATTCTCAAAATAATCTAAAAATGTAGTTTTTTTTCGCCGATACTATATAATATTAGATATGGCAGATTTATTAACAGATTCAGAATTCGAAAAATTTCGCAAGCTTATATATGATGAAAGTGGAATTACATTTTCTGATACAAATCGTTCTGTTTTGGACAGCAGAATTAAAGAGCGCTTGCGTGAAGAAAAAATTGACACAGTAGAAGAGTATTATAATCGCGTTTTGGCAGATAAAGAAGAAATGAAGCTTATGCTTGATTCGGTTACAACGAATCTGACACGTTTTTTCCGTAATCAGCCTCATTTCGATGCTCTTGTAAATTATGTTATTCCGCACTTGCTTGAAGAAAAAAAGAATTCTGCGGATAAAACGATTCGTGTATGGAGTGCCGGATGTTCCACGGGCGAAGAGCCGTATACAATTGCCATGATTTTAAAGGACATTTTACCGGCTCCTTATACATTTGCCATAACAGCTTCTGATATTTCTTTAAAATCTTTGATGGTCGGACGACAGGGATTTTATCCTACTGCAAGAATTAACGGTGTTCCTGAAAACTATCTTGAACGCTTTTTTACAAAGACAGAAACCGGCTATCAGGTAAAGAAAGAGCTTATGGATACAATCCATTTTGACTATCACAATCTGCAGCATGATTCCGGTTCAAAAAATCTTGACATTATTTTCTGCCGCAATGTTTTGATTTACTTTGATGAAGCGGCACAACTTTCTGTAATTGACCGCTTCTGGAATTCTATGTCACCAAGTTCATATCTGTTCATAGGTCATTCTGAATCCTTGTTCGGAATGAAGACCAAGTTTGAATTTTTAAAGACAGAATGGGCTTGCTTATATCAGAAAAATCTGAAATAAATTTTGGGTAAAATATGCATTTTGATGCATGTTTTGCACAATAATTGGATGGTGTGGGGTTTACTTAATGGAAGATATTTCGGTTTTAGTTTGTGATGACTCAGCTTTGATGAGAAACCTTATTTCTCGTATCATTGACGGCACAGAAGGTATGCGAGTTTGTGCCAAGGCAATGAACGGAAGTATCGCTCTTGAAAAAATCCCGTTAATTGAGCCGGATTTAGTTGTTCTTGATATTGAAATGCCTGTAATGACCGGTGTTGAATTTCTTGAAGAACGGAAAAAGCGCGGCATAGATGTTCCGGTTGTTGTTCTTTCAAGTATTGCAACAAAAGGTGCAGCCGTTACAATGCGCTGTCTTGAATTGGGCGCAAGTGACTTTATTACAAAGCCGAACGGTTCAATTTCTGCTGATTTGTCTGCAATTGCTGCAACTCTGGTAGAAAAAATAGGTTCTTACGGCAGTCGTTATGCTTCTCGTCGTGGAAAACAGGTTTATCCGCCTGATTTCTTCCACAAGATGATGAAGCTCAAGATGGCCGAAAAATATGTTGCTGACCAGAAAGGAGAAATTTCTGTTCAGCAGCCTGTTGATAAAGAAAAATCAAAGGCGCTTGTAGATAGTTTTACCTTTTCATGGCAGAAAAAGCCTGAAAAGAAAGAGCCTGAAGTTATTGCTCCTGTCCGCGAAGGCGGCCGCATTGAAATTATTGCAATCGGTATTTCAACAGGCGGACCAAATGCATTGCGCGATGTTTTCAAGGCTATTGATCCGCGCCTGAAGCAGCCGATTCTGGTTGTTCAGCATATGCCGGCGGGTTTTACAAAGGAATTTGCTGAAAGTTTGAATCACATTTGTCCTCTGGAAGTAAAGGAAGCAGAAGACGGAGAGAAAATTCTTGGCGGACATATTTATATTGCGCCGGGTGATTTCCATATTTATGTTAAACGTGAACTTTCAGGTCCGATTCTGCATCTTTCTCAGGAGCCGCAGAGAAACGGTCACAGACCTTCTGCAGATGTTTTGTTTGAGTCTGTTGCAAATGAATATAAAAACAATGCTCTTGGCGTAATTATGACCGGAATGGGTAAAGACGGAGCCGTTGAACTTACTAAAATGAGAAAAGAAGGCGCCTGGACATTAGGTCAGGATTCTGAATCAAGCATCGTATACGGAATGCCGCGTGTTGCCTGGGAAATGGGGGCTGTTCAAAAGCAGTGTTCGCTTCGCGAAATGCCTGATGAAATAAGCAAACTTGCAAGAGAACATCTTATAAAATAGTCTGAATATTAAATCCTCTGAATGCCGGATTTTATAAAACCTGGCATTCGGAAAAATCTGGCATTCAGAAAAGACAACATGCCTTAATGGCGTTAATTTACATTCTTAACTGCACAGTTCTGTTATTTCAGGCTGTGCAATTTTTTTATATTTTGCTGCAAAAAATGATATTGCCGCTCCGAATACAAAACCTGAAAGTGCAGAAGCAGCTTTTATTCCGTCGATAAAATTTTTACCTGTTTTTATTTCTAAAAAACTTATTCCAAAATAAAAAATAAAGGCACAGAGTACCGGAAATAAAATTGAAGAAAGTGCCTGAGACAATTCTTTTTTTCTTGAAGTTCCGATTTTTACAATTGAGTTGATTTTTACAGGAAATTTATTTGGGTTTATAACTTCAAACGGATTTCCGCGTTTTGCGCATCCCTGCTTGCAGCTTAAACATGCGCCTTTTATAAGAGGAACAACGGTAATTTTTTCATCCTGAATCGATGTTACAAATGCCGTGTCATGCATGGTGCGTTTCCTCCACGTTTTTCAATTTCTTTCATGCGTTTTATGCATTCTTCCATACCGATTTTGTTGCCAAGTTCTTCGTATGTATCGCGCAAGTTGAATAATGCATCATAGTAGTAGGGATCTATCATTACGGCGGTTTCAAAAGCTTCGCAGGCTTTGTCATATTCTGAATTGTTAAAATAAATTACGCCGGTTGTATTCCATAGATGTGCATTTGTCTGGTCAAGCTGAATTGCTGTAAGGCAATAATTGTATGCGCTCTGAATGTCGCCTGTGTTGAGCGAAATGATTGCAAGGGTTTCAAGAGTTGTAATGTCTTCAGGATTTAAATCAAGGGCTTTTTCAAGGGCAGAAAGTGCAAGGTCAGGTTTGCCCGCATCGCGGTATGTTATTCCAAGGTTGAGCCACAATATGTAATTTTCCTGTTCCATCTGGATTGCGCATTTTAAGCAGGAGATTGCATCGCTGAATTCGCCTTTTGCAGCATGCCTTATGGCTTCTGCATTCAATGATTGTACGCTGTCGTTCATAGTTATTTTACCTGATTATTTTACCTGTGGAACCATACCTGCAAAAAGCCGGTAAATAGCTTCAGATGCCGTATCTTTTGAATACAAGGATGAAAGCTCTGCCGGTTTTGTTTTTATTAAATCAAGGCCTTTTTCGTAGGCTGTTTTAATTTGTCCGCCCTGTTCAAGAATTTTAATGCATTCTTCTACAGCAGGTGATTTTATTCCGTTTTTTGCTGCGTCTGCCATGAGCGATGTAATTTTTTCCTTGTGCTCAGGATATTTTTGCAGATGCAATAATACAGGAAGGCTTTTTTTGTTTTCTACTATATCATCGCCTCTAAGTTTGCCGGGATTTCCTGTAGTTAAATTCTGCACATCATCAAGAATCTGGAATCCAACGCCGATTTGGGCTGCAATTTGTCCTGCTTTTGCGGCTGTTTCTAAAGTGCCGCCTGAAGCGATTATTCCTGCTTGTGCTGCAAGAGATGCAAGTGTTCCTGTTTTGCTCTGTACCATGGCTGTATATTCTTCTACCGAAGGAATTAAATCAGGCGTTCGATGCCATAAAATATCCATTGCCTGCCCAAGATGAAGTCTTCGTAATTCCTGTGTGTATAGTTTATAAAGACGGTTTTTTAATTCCACTGAAGCATCAAGTTTATCGATGCAGACTGGAGCTTCAAAGTAAAGCCATGCGCCTGCATTTATTGCAGTATCCAGCCCGAACGTTATATGTGCTGCAGGTTTTCCGCGGCGCATGTCCGCATTGTCTTCTATATCATCGTGAATTAAACTTGCCGTGTGGCAGAACTCTACAAGCGGAGTAAGTTTATATGCATTTGAAATAAATTTTTGCTCTTCTTCCATAGAAGAGGCTGTGTGTTTTGCTGCCATTTCTGCGCATAAAACCAGAAGAAGCGGGCGCCACCGTTTTCCGCCTAAGGTTAAAAGGTTGCGGCATGGAAGCACAAGCGGATTTAAATGTATGTTCCCGATGCATTCAGAAATTGTTCCAAAGGAAGCCGTTTTCCATTCTGATTTATATTCAGCAGGAAGAGCTTCCAGCAATACTTCTTCTATTTTTGCAAGTCGTTCAGAAAAGTCTTTATCCATATTAAAAAGTATACTAAAATCCTGATTAAAATACAAATCTCGTTGTGGCGTTTAAAAAAACGAGTGGAAAAACGCGGTTGCTCTGTAAATTTTTGAGCAAATTTGCCGAAAATAAAATTACGATGGGTTCAAATTCTTACGAAAAACCGGATTTCTGGTCTCGCAAGGCTTTTTCTGAAGGTTATCCTGCAAGGTCAGTTTATAAACTAAAAGAAATAGACGAAAAATTCGGCTTTATTAAAAAAAATTATACGGTACTCGATCTTGGAGCCGCTCCTGGCAGCTGGACAACATTTTTGCTTCGTACAATGAACGGCAGTGGTAAAGTTGTTTCCTGTGATTTAAATCCACTTGCAAAAGATGTAAAGAGTGATAATCTAGTATTCATTCAGGGCGATTTGAATGCACCTGAAATTCGTGACCAGATAAAAGCAAATGGTCCGTATGATCTTGTTGTTTGTGATGCAGCGCCTTTGACAACCGGTAACCGCATGGTTGATACCGCGCGCTCAGAAAATCTTGTTGAAATGGCCATCTGGTATGCGCAGACAATGCTCAGAACAGGCGGAAATTTTACCGTAAAGATTTTTCAGAATGGAGATCAACAGCGTTTTTTAAAGATGATGCGGGAAATTTTTACTTCGGCAAGAGGATTTAAGCCAGAAGCATGCCGCTCAGAATCTTTTGAAACATATCTAGTAGGGCTGAATAAAAAATAGCGGAGTTTTTGATGAAAAAAATTGGACCTAAAAAGTTATTTCTTGTTTCGCTTTGTGCTGTTGCTTTTATTTCTTTTTCAGTTGCCGCAGTTTTTCATTATAAACACAGAAATCTTGGAATTGGTGGTTTTGAAACTCCAGACAGAGATGTCTTTGTAAAAGAAATTATTGAAGAAAGTTTGAATACAGAACTTGCTGAAAATCAGAAAAAAGATACAGTTGCCTATCAAATTTATCGTGTTAATTCCGGTGATATGATTGGTGCAATTGCCGAAAAATTCGGCGTAACTCAGGATACTTTAATCAGTGTAAATAAAATCAAGCAGACAAGACTTTTGCAGATTGGTCAATATCTAAAAATACCAAATATGCCGGGCATCCTTTATACCGTAAAAAGTTCCGGTGAAAATTTGCAGTCTGTAACTGATTATTTTAAAGTTGATTTACAAAAATGTGCGCTTGCCAACGGCATTACTTCTGAGAGTAAACTTACAGAAGGCCAGGTGCTTTTTGTGCCGGATGCAGAACTTGATTGGGTAACAAGACAGGAAATTAACGGAGATTTATTCATCAGGCCTTTAAAACGCTATTATCTTTCTTCTAATTATGGCTGGCGACCAAGCCCGTTTACAGGTAAACGTTCTTTTCATAATGGAATAGATATGGCATCTCCAGAAGGAACGTATGTTCGTCCGGCTTTGGTGGGCAGAGTTTCTTCAACAGGTTTCAGTTCTGTTTATGGAAATTATGTAATAATTGCACATCATTCAGGCTATAAAACTTTGTATGCTCATCTAAGTTCTATAAATTGCAAAAAAGGGCAGAGTGTCGGACTTAATACTGTGATTGGAAAAGTTGGCAGTACAGGTCAGAGTACGGGACCTCATCTTCATTTTACTGTTTATAAAAACGGCAAGACGGTAAATCCATTTACATTGATGAAATAGCGATGGTATTCGCTTTGCATTTTGCAGATTTGCGCTGTGTCTTATTTACACTAAGATTTTTTGCAGATTTGCGCCGAGTTGTATTTTCGGCGCATTTTTTTTCAGTGTATCGTATTTTTAATTTTACATTGCCAGTTTGTGCGTTTCGATTTTCTTTACAAAAAAGTCCATATTGCAGCCAACAAAAAAAGCACAATAGGTTGTAAAAACTGTAGCGAACAGAACGTAGAAAGGCAGAACTAAAAGCTGGTCTGAACTTGTTCTTGTCATAATTCCAAGGAAAATCATCATGGCTGTCATTGCAATTCCTGCCGTAATCCAGCGTGAAAGCGGGAACGGGTTTTTTATTTCCGCTTTTTCTGCAAAGTCCGGGTTAATCTGATTTAAAACTGCATGTATTGTTTTATCTGTAACTGGCATCTGCACGGAAAGAGGTTTTTTAGCCAGTTTTTCAGCCTTTGTTAAAAGACGGACTTCATTTCTGCACTGGCGGTTGAATAAAAGTTTTATTGTTAAAGACAGAGGAATCCTTTCATTTTTATCCAGCATTAAAAATTCGTTCATAATTTCGTTATAGTTTTTCATTTTAGGCCTCCATTTCATTATAGCTGAAATGCATTTTTGTTAGTTTGTCGCGTAAAAGCTGTTTTGCACGGAAAATATGCGACTTTATTGTGTTTACCGGTATTTCTGTAATTTCGCTGATTTCCTGATACGGAATATCATAGAAAAAATATAAATCCAGACATATTGCAAACCGTTCGGGAAGTTCTTCTATTGCTGCGTGGACGGCTTCAAATGTTGCCTTTTGAATCTGCTTTTCTTCCGGGGTTAAATCAGAATCTGGCGGAGAATTTTCTTCGGTCAGGGCAACGTAATCTTTTCTTCGGTTTACAGAATTTATTGCGATATTATAGGCAACCCGTGTAATCCAGGTGGAAAAAAGAGAATTGCCTTTATATGTGGATAGCTTTGTGTAAGCCCGCAGAAAAACTTCCTGAACAAAATCTTCTGTGTCGGAATGATTCTTGAAAAAACTCATTCCAAGCATTTCAACACGTTTTTTGTAAAGACTCATTAGCATTGCAAAGGCTCTTGAATCGCCTTTGAGCGTTTCTTTTATGAGCCTGCAATCTCTCTTTATTAAGAGCTTTGTTTCAATGCGGTCTGCATTGGTAACTGGCATCCTAGTTCTTAAAATCCGGGTTTACTTTGTAAAAAACAAGCATGCATAAGCCCAGAATTAAAGGAATAAGTCCGCCAAGAAGTGCGTATCCAAGCCCTGCCATTAAAGCAAAGAATAAAGTTAAAATTGTACCTGTTCCGCTTAAAAGAAGTCCTACAAGAAGAGAAAATGTTTTAAGATCAAATTTTGTAGGATTGTAGGTTCCAGATTTTATCTGAAGTTTTATTTCGTGGTGATGCCACAAAAGATAGAAAAATATAATTACACCACCGATAACAATTCCAACGATTGGAATTACAGCTAAAACTACCTGTGCGCTGTTTGATGTTATGTTGTCCACGCCGATTTTTCCTCCTGAAAATATCTGCGATATATCTGCTATATTCCTATATATGCTTTATATCCGCTATAGGATTAGACCCCGAAATCAAAAAAAAGTTGCAGAAAAGAAGTTGTTTTTGGGTCGAATTCAGTCTAGAAAAATATATTCCTTAAAATAGATTGCCTGAATTTTTCCAAGTACAAGTTCCTTATTTATGTTCTGCAAAATTTCTGCTTTTATCGTATTTTCTTTTAAATTCAGAAGTTCCTGCTTTGTGTGGGAAGCAAAATAGTCTGTAATAATCGTCTGAATTTTTCTGTTTTTCTGTGTAAGTTCTTCATAAAAAGATTTGTCGCCGGATTTGTAAGAAATCCATGGACTTATTATTACGGGGCTTCCATTGGAATTTGAATCAGCAGGTTTTGTTAAGGTTCTTAGACGTTCATATTCTGTGAATGAAATATCTGCGGCTTTTTCTGCGATTCTTTGAGGAAGCGGGTCAATGTTCCGCATGCCGCTGCCTGGTTTTGCTTTTCCTGTTGCAAAGGCAATTATTGTTCCTGAAACGATTAATGCCAGAAGAATTGCAGCGCAAAGAGAAAGGATTTTAAAAATAAGTTTTTCTACTGTTGGAGAAGATTTTGCGATATATTTGTGTTCTGCCAGATTTTCAGAATTTCCGGCGTTTTTTATATCTGGTTTATTTTCCATGTTCCCATTCCGCAGATTTATGAGTTTCAGAAATCCAGCCTGATTTTATGCCGGTTTCAATGTTTTTTTGAACCCAGTTCCATATTTCAGGCATAAAATCTTTTACCGGTGCCATACGGTTTTCTACATCCTGCCTCGTAGCCGAGGCCTGAAGCCAGGTGTGTCCGCCTGTAAGTGTGTTGTGCAAAAAAGGTTGAATTCTATCCATGCAGTTAGCGAATTTTGCTTCAACTGTTTCCATTGCGTCAAATTCTTCCCAAAGGGCGCGAAGAGTTTTTGCCTGTTTTTCCGGTAAAATTGAAAAAAGTTTATCTGCTGCCTGCTGTTCCCGTAAGGCTTTTGTTTTGTTTGCTTCTTTGTCAAATGCAAAGGTATCGCCTGCATAAATTTCTATTAAATCATGCGCAATGCAAAGATTTGCAGCTTTCATTACATCAGGCTTTTCTTTTGCAAATTCGCTGAAAATCATACACATAAGGGAGATGTGCCATGAATGTTCTGCATCGTTTTCGCGCCGAGAACCGTCTGTAAGCAAGGTGCGCCGCTCAATGTGAGTCATTTTATCGGCTTCTACAGTGAATTTTAAAAGCCTGTCCAAATCTTCATTTCCAGAAGAAACGAAAGATGAAAGATTTTTGGTGCTACTTTTTATTTCCATGAATACAGTATAAGTTTTTGGCGTTATATTCGCAAGCATAAGCAGAATTTATGCTGATAAAAGAAAACGCATTGCAATTATTTTGTTGCAATGCGTTGTGTTTTTTTCATTTACTTTTGTTCGGAAGTTTCAGCAGGCTTTTCTTCTTTTGCCTCGCCGCCGCCATCTGTTTTGGCTGCTTCTCCATTACCTTCCGTTGCTGCTGTATTTTGAGCTACCTGTTTTTTTACGGCTTTGCGTACTGGCGGCGGTTTTTTATGATAGTGCTGCACATAGGATGCAAAATTCATAAATAAAACCACTACGATGCAGGTTCCCCATACAGTTGAATTTGTGAGGACTTTTACTATTACCGAAATCATCTTTGATAATGGCATAGTATTATTATCGGAATAACGCGGCTTTTAATTGAGTATTTATACAGTGTGGAATGATATGCCGTATTACTCGCGGAATAACTTTTACTGGGGGTGAAAGTTTTGCAGGGGCAAAACTTGACGCCGCTAAAATTGCTGCGACCCCGCGGTTTTGAAACATCAATGAAGCCTGCAAGGAAGCAGGCTTGAAGCGAGTTTTTTGGAAAAAAACTCGGCGAATACCATTTACATGGATGTAAATGGTATTCCCTTGACTACCATCTTTTCATTCATTACCATTTTGACATTATGACAGGAATTGTTGATTATAATGCAGGAAATATCCGCAGTGTTGAACGTGCACTTGATTCAATTAAAGCGCCGTTCATTCTTTCTAAAAGTCCTAAGGATTTGGAAAACTGCGACAGGCTTATTTTTCCGGGAGTAGGTGATTGTGCCTACGCAATGAAGCAGCTTGCCCTTACCGGTTTTGACAGCTTTTTGAAAGACTGGTTTGCTGCCGGAAAACCGATGACAGGAATCTGTCTTGGCTCACAGATTGTTCTTGATTCTTCTGAAGAAGGCGATGTTGCCTGTCTTGGTCTTATAAAAGGAAAATGCCGCCACCTTGCAAACGCCTGGAAAGAACTTGGCGTAAATAAAGATAATTCCTTAAAAGTTCCCCACATGGGATTCAACAACCTGAACTTAAAACACGGTTCAACCCGTCTTTTAGATGGAGTTCCTGAAAACAGCAATTTCTATTTTGTTCATTCATATTTTTTGCAGCCCGAAGATGATTCTGTTGTAAAAGCAACTGCGGATTACGGATTCCCTGTTCCAGTCGTGCTGGAAAAAGATAACCTTACGGTTTTCCAGTTCCATCCTGAAAAATCCGGTGCGCCCGGACTTCAGATTCTGCGCAATTTTGTAAAAGATGACCTTGCCGGAACGGGCTTTGAAAATAAAGATTCTGCCACAACTTCTGCTTCGGGAACTGCCGGAGGTGCATCATGCTGAAAAAAAGAATAATTGTCTGCCTTGACGTTAAAGACGGAAGAACAACAAAAGGTGTCAAATTCAAAAATAATATAGATATCGGTGATCCTGTTGAAATGGCAAAAAAATACTATGAACAGGGCGTTGATGAACTTGTTTTTTATGACATTATGGCTTCTGCGCGCGGACGCGGACCAATCCTTGAACTTATTGAAAAAGTTGCAGGTCAGGTTTTTATTCCGTTCTGCGTTGGCGGCGGCATAGGTACAATAGAAGATATCCGCTCAACAATTCTTGCTGGAGCTGAAAAAATCAGTCTGAATTCTCAGGCTGTAAAGAATCCTTCGCTTATTACAGAAGGTGCGCGCGTTTTTGGCAATCAGTGTATTGTTTTGGGAATGGATGCTGCAAAGGATGATTCCATGCCATCAGGTTACCGCGTTTACATTAACGGCGGCCGTGTTGCAACAGAACTTGATGCTTTGGATTGGGCAAAAAAAGCTGTTTCACTTGGTGCAGGTGAAATCGTATTGAATTCTATCGATGCAGACGGAACAAAAGCCGGCTACGAACTTAATCTTACAAGAATGATTGCAGAAAATGTTGATGTTCCTGTAATTGCTTCCGGCGGCGGTGGAACCGTGCAGCACATGGCAGATGTTTTAACAAAGGGAAAAGCTGATGCCGCTTTGATTGCAACCATGGTTCATTCAGGACAGTTTACAGTCGGCGGAATAAAGGAAGAACTTGACAAGGCTGGAATTCCTGTAAGGCTTTAGATTGCTGATTTTTTTTGTTGAACGTTCGGGGATCTCTGGAGAAGTTTTTTGGGCGCGAACGAATCAGACGCGCAGGCAGAAGCACGAGGTAAAAAATGAATAAAAAAGAAGTTGAAAGTTTTAAGGAATGGTACGAGTTTGTAAAAGACGAAAATGCAAATGAAATTCCTGTTTTTAACCGCGAGGTAAGAATCCTTTTCAGCCAGTGCAGCGAAAACGGCAAAATGAATTTGTGCGAATTATTAAAGCTTACTTCGGATTCTGCGGTAGAAGATTATGCCATGCGCGGAATGACATGGCGCGTTCTTGCTGAAAAAGGTTATGCGATTTTAACTTCCAGACAGTCTTATCATTTTTATCGCCTGCCGGAAACCGATGAAAAAATTCTTCTTACAACCTGGGAAGAAACTCCGGAGCCTTTGCAGTTAATCCGCCGCTATAAAATTTCAACTGATAAAGGTGAAATTTTGATTTCCGGTCATAGTGCGTGGCTTGTAGTAAATCCTTCAACGCGCCGTATTGTTCGGCCTTCAGATTTTACTTTACGTCAGCCGGTTCCAAAATATACAGTTGATTTTGACGGCATTCCTACAGGAAAAATTGCAGTCCCGGAAAAACTTACGGTTTTGAATCAGCGCCCGATTTGTTTTACAGATACGGACAGCAACGGCCACACTAATAATTCACGGTACGGGGCTTTTGTTTTAGATTGCCTTCCGGTTGAATATCAGAAAAAGAATTTTACGGACTTTAGAATCAATTATTCAAAAGAAGCAGTAAAAGGTCAGATGCTCCAGATGTTCGCTTCTTTTGACGATGAATCTAAAAAAATTACGATTGTCGGAAAAAATGGCGAAACTACCTGTTTTGAGGCGGAACTGTATTATGTTTGAAGTCAGGGTTGAAGATGATTTTGCTGCCGCACATTTTTTGCGCGATTATCACGGAAAATGCGAAAATCTTCACGGGCATAATTATAAAGTTTTTGTTCATGTCCGCGGCAACAAACTTAACGAAGGTGGAATGCTTTTAGATTTTTCTCAATTAAAATCCTGCTTAAAAGAAGTTCTTAAAAAAATCGACCATACTAATTTAAATGACATGAGTATTTTTGAACAGAATCCAAGTGCCGAACGAATTGCAAAATATATTTTTGATTCGGTTTTAGAAAGTGCAAAAAAAATCGGACTTGATTTGTCTTATTCAAAAGGAAAGCAGGAAGCTTATCTTTTTGCTGTTGATGTCTTTGAAACTGATAGAAACCGCGCGCGATATTGTTTGAGTTTTACTGGCTAAGTGCAAATTTCTGTGCATTCCAGCCGGCGCATTACTGTTCGCGCGCGATATTGTTTAGCCTAACGCTACGTCAAGAATCATCATCAGGGCAAAGCCTGCGGCAAATCCTATTGTACAAATGTCTGTTTTTTCTTCGCGGGTTGCTTCCGGAATCAATTCTTCAATTACTACGTAAATCATTGCGCCTGCTGCAAAAGCAAGAAGATACGGCAAAAATGGAATTACAAGCGAAGTCAGTAAAATTGTAATAAGAGCCGCGATTGGTTCAACGGCTCCTGAAAGTGTTCCGTATATAAAGGCCTTTGATTTTTTATTTCCTTCAGTGCGGAGCGGCATGGAAATAATTGCACCTTCAGGAAAATTCTGAATTGCTATACCGATTGAAAGGGCAAGGGCGTCCGCAAAAGAAATTGAATTTCCGCCATGAAGAAAACTTGCAAAAACAACACCAACGGCCATTCCTTCCGGAATATTGTGCAGGGTTACCGCAAGCATAAGCATCATTGTGCGGCTTATCTTATTTATTGAAGACGACGGCCCTTCAGGCGACGATGCAAGTGCATGTAAGTGCGGCGTAATTTTATCCAGCAAAAATAGAAAAGAAACTCCAAACGCAAATCCTATAAATGCCGGTAAAAACGCAAGACGGCCAAGATTTTCGCTCATATTCATTGCAGGAATTAAAAGCGACCATACACTTGCTGCTGTCATTACTCCGGCTGCAAAACCGAGCAGAGCGCGCTGAACAGAATCATTCATCTTCTTTTTCATAAAGAAAACACAGGCGGAGCCTAAGGTTGTTCCAAGAAATGGAATTAAAAGTCCAGTTGCCATTAATTGCATTGTCTAATCCTGCCTTTTTAACTGTTTTGCGCAAAGAAATTCCGCGGAATCCTTTACTTTAATTTTAACACGCTTGTCCAGCCTGCCTTGTAGAAGTCATAAAGTTCCTGTGCACAGCGTAAACCTTCTTCCTTTGGAATATCATGGATAATTAATTCAAATAATGCAGAAAACTCGCCGCTTATAATCATGTGTTCCAAAGTCGGATTAAGTGCATGAGGCTTGTAGCCCTGAGCTTCTATTTCCTTATAAAAAACGTGAGTTATCTTAATTTCTTCTTCTACAATGTCATGTATGAAATTTTCAAATTCCGTACCTTCGCTTGCATTTAAAATCAGGCGGAATGCATCTTTGTGGTCGTAGGCATATTCATACATGTGTTCCATCCCATGCTCTGAATAATCAAAGGTTTTGTTTGCCCATTCGGATTTTGGGTTTGACATAAAATCATTAATAACTTTTTTAAAATAATTCATTACATAATCTGCATGCGGCTTTACAAGTGCCGAAAAAAGTTCTTCTTTACTTTTATAGTAGCCGTAAAAAGCTCCGGTCGTAACTCCTGCCTTTTTGACTATTTCGCGCAAAGAAGCTCCGCGGAAACCTTTTTCCAGAAATTCCGCAGTAGCAATTTCATGTATTTTCTGAAGTGTATTTTCTGCCATAGATGGATTATAAAATATCAGTTTCATGCGGGCAAGTGGATAGTTTTTTCCGGCTTATTTTTTTAAGCAGATTATTGACAAGTATAACAGTGTTATATAAATTATAGAAAAAGTTAGTTATAACTAACAGGAGATAAAAATGTTAAACCAAAATGACTATTCCGGTGAACAGGATAAAATTTCTGCTGCGCCGGAAAAACAAAAAATGTCTGCTTCTGGAAAAAAATCCCTGCTTACGTGGATTTTTACATTTGCAGGTGAAAAAAAAGGTGCATATTTTGCAAGCATATTTTTTGCAATACTTAGCGTTGCATGCGGAATTGTTCCGTATGCTCTTATTGCGAATATCGTCAGAAAATTACTGGAAGGCGTTCGCGACCGGGAAGTTTATTTCCGCGATTGCCAGATAATTGCAGCATTCTGGCTTGGAAATGCCTTCTTTCACATGATTTCTACAACTTTCAGCCATGCAGCAACTTTTACGGTTCTTGCAAATATCAGAAAAAATCTCTGTGACAAGCTGACACGCCTTCCGCTTGGTTCAGTTTTTGATATGCCTTCCGGGGCATTAAAAAACATTCTCGTAGAGCGGATTGACAGCATGGAAACGACTCTTGCCCACATTTTGCCGGAATGGACAAGTAACCTTCTGCTTCCGCTTTTGATGTTTGCCTATCTTTTTCATTTGGACTGGCGGATGGGGCTTGCTTCCCTTGCAACCCTGCCAATCGGAATTATTTCATCATGCTTTATGATGACCAATATGGCCGAGCGTTTTAACAACGCAATTGAAAAAACAAAAATATTAAATGATACAGCCGTTGAATACATAAATGGAATTGAAGTAATAAAGGCTTTTGGAAAATCAAAATCTTCTTACGAAAAATTTGTTACGGCAGCCCGGGATGGTTCTTCCTGCTATGTTGAATGGATGCGGGAATGTATCTGGCCGTTTACAATTGCCTTTGTAATTTCACCTTCAACTTTGCTTACAGTTCTTCCAATCGGCGGATTTTTCTTTTTGAACGGAACGCTGTCTGCTGTAAATTTCATAACAATCATCATTCTTTCTATGAGCATTATTCAGCCGCTTCTGGTTGTTTATTCTTACCACGATGATTTGGCAAAAGCCGGCGTAATTTTTGGCGAAGTCGGTTCAATAATGGATATGGCTGAGCTTGACCGCCCTGCAACAGATGTTAAAAAGCCGCAGGATAATTCGATTGTGCTTAAAGATGTGCATTTCAGCTATAAAAAGGGGGAAGTCTCCCCCTCGCTTCAGCCTGCTTCGCAGTCTTCCGCTACCCCTTCGCCTAGGGGCGGTGTTTCGCAGGAGCGAAACCATGCCCCTAAAACCCCATGCACCGAGGTTTTGCATGGCATCAGCATGACATTGCCGCAAGGTTCTTACACAGCCTTTGTAGGTCCTTCAGGCAGCGGAAAATCAACAATCGCACGCCTTATCGCTTCTCTTTGGGATGTTGACTCCGGTTCAATTGAAATTGGCGGAGTAAATATAAAAAATCTTTCGCTTGAAGAATATAACCGCCGCGTAGCTTACGTAAGTCAGGATAATTTTCTGTTTGACCTTAGCGTACGCGACAATATCCGGCTTGGCCGCTTAGATGCAACGGACGAAGAGGTTGAAGAAATTGCAAAAAAATCAGGCTGTTACGATTTTATCATGTCGCTTGAAAATGGATTTGAAACAATTGTCGGCGGCAGCGGAACTCATTTAAGCGGCGGTGAGCGGCAAAGAATTGCTATTGCGCGTGCAATGATGAAAGATGCTCCGATTGTAATTTTAGACGAAGCAACTGCCTACACAGACCCTGAAAACGAAGCAATTATTCAGCAGAGCGTTGCAAGTCTTGTAAAAGATAAAACTTTAATCGTAATTGCTCACAGGCTTTCGACTGTCCGCGATGCAGATAAAATTTATGTCATAAAAGATGGAACAATAAACGCAAGCGGAACGCATGAAGAACTGCTTGCACAGAACGGTTTGTATAAATCAATGTGGGAAGCTCACATCGCTTCTAAGGATGAATAAATGTTAGAAATTTTAAAACGATTTTTTAATTTTTGCGATAAAGAAAACAGAAACAAATTTTACGCTTCAATCGCACTTGGAGTTTTAAATTCATTTTTTATGGCATTAAGAATTGCGGCTATTGCCGTTATGATGCAGGGAATAATCAGAACTTTTGCAACCGGGAATTCTGCTGCTCAGCCTTTTACGGAAAAAACAATCTGGCTTTCACTTGCTATAATGTGCTTCAGTCTGATAGCGGCAATAATTACAAAAAAGACTATGTCTATGCTCCAGACAGAAGCCGGTTACAGAACCTGTGCCGGAAAGCGGATTGAAATTGCAGAACATCTTCGCTACATTCCGATGGGCTATTTCAACAAAAATTCGCTCGGCCAGATTACAAGCGTAACAACAAATACGATGGAACTTGTAGGAGATGTCGCAACGCGTGCGGTTATGCTTGTAACGCAGGGGCTTTTAGATTCCGTGCTTATTATAGTAATGATTTTCTTTTTTGACTGGCGGATTGCACTTGTGGCACTTGCAGGCTTTCTTTTGTTTCAGTTTGTAAATGTTTTTATGCGTCTTTCGGTTCATGGAATTTCAGAAGAAAAAAACAGAACTGACGAAAATCAGGTAAGTAAAATCCTTGAATATATTCAGGGAATTGCAGAAGTAAAAGCCTATAATCTTACAGGAACTCGCCGCAAGGAACTTAATTCGGTTATAGATCATGCTAAAGATGTTTGTCTTAATATGGAATTGCGTTGTATTCCGATTTCAGCCATTCAATCGATGGTTGCAAAACTAAGCGGAGTTGCAATCATGCTTGCGTCTATTTCGTTTTATCTTTCCGGTACCATGCTGCTTGAAAACTGTGCCGTAATGATTGTCTGCTCGTTTATGCTTTTTAGCGCGATGGAAGCCGGCGGAAACTACAGTGCACTTTTACGGATAATCGACTTAGGCGTGAAAAAAGCACAGGCAATTCTTGATGTTCCGACAATGGATATTGAAGGTGGAAAAAATCAGGACAGAGGTGCTTCGGAATCGGATAGTGATAAAGGAAGTGACAAAGATATTTTTGCAAAAAACATTACTTTTGCTTACGATAAGCGAAAAATAATTGACGGCGTAACGATAAAAATTCCTGCAAACACAACAACAGCGATAGTTGGGCCAAGCGGCGGCGGAAAAACAACATTGTGCCATCTTCTTGCACGTTTCTGGGATGTGGATTCCGGCTGTGTAACTTTAGGCGGTAAAGATGTCCGTGATTACGATATGGATTCGCTTATGGCAAATTTCAGCTTTGTTTTCCAGAATGTATATCTTTTTCATGACACAATTGCAAATAATATACGCTTTGGCGAGCCTGCAGCTCCTATGGAAAAAGTAATTGCTGCGGCAAAAAAAGCCTGCTGCCACGAATTTATTTCAAGTCTTCCGGATGGATACGAAACTGTAATAGGCGAAGGGGGCGCAAGTCTTTCCGGCGGTGAAAAACAGAGAATTTCAATTGCCCGCGCAATTATGAAAGATGCACCTGTAATTATTCTGGACGAAGCTACCGCCAATGTTGATCCGGAAAATGAACATTATCTTATGCAGGCAATAGATGAGCTTACTAAAGAAAAAACGGTTATTATGATTGCCCATCGTTTAAAAACTGTGCGCAATGCAGACCAGATTATTGTAATTGATAAAGGTAAAATTGCAGAACAGGGCAAACATGAAGAGCTTGTAAAACTTGGCGGAATCTATGCAAGGTTTATAGACAGCCGCAATAAAGCTGTTTCCTGGAAATTGTAGAAAGATTCAAATATGGTTTCCGTTAAGGAGCTTAACGGTGTTTATTTTCCGTTAATAACTTTAACGGTGCTGCTTTTTCGTTAAGGTCCTTAACAGCCCTAACGGAGAGGGTTTTAAACATTACTCGGAGAGACTTTTAAACACTGCTGGGAGAACGGCTTCTCCGAGCAGGGAGAGAATGTCTCTCGCGTCCGCAAAATTTTGCTGGCAAATAAGCCTGTAGTATGCTATACTTAAAAAGATTTAAGGAAAAAAGTAATGAGCCTTTCTGCAAAAATAAATAATACTATACGTTTAAATAGGGGGGGGGCATAGCACAAAAAGCCTCCGCACATTAAATAATAAATCAGTTCTTCTTGCACTTGCCTTATCTTTGGCTGTTATTTCGATGACTTTCCTTTCGTGCAGCAATCTTGCAGGAGGAGCCTCAGACAATGCCGGCGGCGGAACCCCGGCTGACTCACAAATCATTTTATGTACAGGAAACATTTCAACAGGCGGTGGATTTTCAGAAAATGTTGCTGGTATTTTATCATCCGCAGTTGCCCCAACTTCTTCTGCAGCTTCATCAAGTGCAGCAGGGGCGGCAGGCACTGATTCTGGCAGCCTGATTTCCGCCGCCGCTCCTACAGTGCAGAATACCTATACATATTTTGCGGAAGCCACTTGCGAAGGGCTTGCAACCCCTGTTACAGGCTCATTCAACAATGAAACAAATCCAACGGAATTTGGAATTGCCCTTGCAGCCGGTAAATCATGGACTATTACCTGCGGCATCAAAAACGCAGCAGGCGATATAGTCCTTTCTGATTCCTACCCGGATTTTACTCCGACAGCCGCAAATCCTGTAATAAGCCGTACATTTAACCTTGCCTACAATTCATCCGGAACAGGCTCAATAAGCCTTGTAATGAGTGCGGATTCTGTAATAAGCCGTGTAATGGTCTCCTGTGAGGCACCTGCATGGAAAGCAGTAAATAGCGCTGTCAAATCAATTAATTTTTCTGGCGGCTCTGCAACTCTTTCAGTTGATTCGATTGCTGCAGGTACTTATGACGTTGTACTTAAGTTTTACAGCATAGATAATCCATCCGGAACCGATGCCGTGCTCCGCTATGAAACAGAACAGCCTATTACCGTTGCCAACGGAATGGTTACAAGTACCTGGGTTTCAAGTGACGGCGGAACTGGCGTAATAAATACAGAAGGCGTTTTCAACGTATCATCTTCTATAATCAATGCTGCAAGAAGATACACATTCTATGTCGGAAGCCGTACTGGCGTTACAGGAAGCAACGGTAATGAAGGCTATTCTTCAAGGCCATTTGCTACTATAACACAGGCCTGTAAGTATATAGCCGCAAATGCGGACTCAAACGGGATTTACAAGATATATATCAACGGGACTGCCTCTGGTTCGCATGAGGGTTTGAGTATGGTATCAGGTAAGGCTTCTTCAATTACAATTGAAGGCTTTAATTCTACACCGGACGGAGAAGAGCCTTCTGATACTCTTGACGGCGGATTTACAACGGCAACAGACGGCGGAACTGTATTAAAGATAGCTTCTAGTGCAGTACCTGTTACGGTTAAGAACCTTAAAATTACAGGCGGCTTTACGTCCTTTAGTTCAGCTGCCGGCGGAATTAACTGCTTTGGTGATCTTACTCTTGAAAACTGCGTGATAAGCGGTAATAAATCACCGGACGAAGGCTCTGGCATTTATTTGGGAAGTTCTGGATCATTAACTCTTAAAGGCAAAAACAAAATTACGGGCAATACGCTTTCTGACGGAACTACTGCAAGTAACCTTTCTCTGCCTTACGGTAAGACTATAACTGTTGCAGGTAATATTGCAGGAAGCGAAATAGGCATTTACATGCCGTTTATTACGAGCGGGACAGGTGCAAATGCACCAACAGCTTCGGCACCTGTTGTATTTACAGAAAATTACGGCTATGGCGGAAGAAACACAAGCATGCCGGGTACAATCTTTACCGCAGAAAACGGCTATGCCATTACCAGAATTACAAGCGGTACAAATGCAGGTGAAGCTGCCTTTGCGGTAAGCTCCGGTTCAATGTATACAGCACTTGATTATGACTTCAGTTTTACAACATCTGCTGTTACGGCAGTCGTGAACACGGCAAAGAATGTAGCTGTTCCTGTAACTGTTAATCGCAGCGAAGCTGACGGAAATGAAACAGAGCTTTCTTTAGCTGATATTGCAGATGACATTACATGGAATGCTGCCCTTTACAGCGGAACTGT
>JAEEWW010000037.1 GCA_016287815.1 Treponema sp.
GACGAAGTCCACCATAGTATGTCTGGAAGATATGGAGGTTAACTGTAGAGAACAATGTGAGCATAGATTCGTTGATACCTTTGTTCAACTGTGGCTGTGCCCAAGCAAGGTAATCTTTAATTTCTTTCTTAAGTTCGCGGAGAACTGGTAGGTATTCCTGATGTACACCGTGTGTAGAAAGTCTTTCAATATCACCAGCTTCGAACCATTCCTGTGCACCTGTTCCGTCAAATGGTTTTTCGCTCCAGTTGAGGATTGTTTTAAGAACAGAAATGTTACCGTTAGCCATCTTAACTTTCTTGAATTCTTTGCCGTTGTATGTACCTGTTGTTGCATTTGGTCTTGCTTTTTCCCAGCAAAGATATGGCATTACAGACTGATACTGACCGCCAGAAACAAGTGTGTTACCACCAATTTCTGCGTTCTTTTCGATAAGAAGAACTGTATCGCCGTTCTGTGCAGCCTGAGCTGCAGCAGCAATACCAGCACCACCACCACCTACTACTACTACATCATAAGTTCCTTCGATTGGAGCCTGTGCAGCGTGTACGATTGTGTTTTTCTTGAATTCTTCAATTTTTGAAACGCCTGCTTTTGTAGCAGCTTCGTTCAATGCATTGCGAACAGCAAGAGAAGTGAATGTTGCACCAGAAACGATATCAACACCTGAACCGTTTGCAGCGATTGCATCCTTGAACATGATGTCGAATGCAGGATCACCAACGTGTCCAGTTTCTTTAGAAGCTTTTACCTTAATGTCAGTAATTGCTTTATCACTGAATGTAACTTCAAGAGTTACAGGACCGTTCATACCCTGAGCAGTTCCTTCATATGTTCCTGCTTTGTATGTAACAGCTACGTTCTTGCGTGGCTTCTTTGCAGCAGCTCCTGTATCAGAAGCACCGCCTTTTGCCAAAGCAGATTTTGCTGCTTCGATAATAGCTTTTGATGTAATTGTTGCACCAGAAAGAGTATCAACATTTGCATTCTGAGCTTTTACAATTGCAGCAGGAATTTCTTTGATGGCTCCATCAGAGATTCCTGGAGTTTCTTCGTGCTTTGTAACAGCAACAGATTTGATTTTGCTTGAAGTTAACGTTACCGCAACTTCAACATCGCCATTACGGCCTTTAGCTGAACCAGTGTAAGTTCCAGCTGTGTACTTGCCCCCTCCAGAAGAACAAGATGCCAGAGAAATCAGCATTGCAATTCCTGCTACAGCTGAAATCAGTGGAGAGTTAATTTTTTTCATATAGCCTCCTAGTTTTATAAAAAAAAAGAAACACATAATATGGTAATTCATAATTCTTAACCACGCAAGTAATAATCCGGCAATACGTTGTGCGGTTTCAAAACCTGTAAGCGGCTAACAGGTTTTGAAACCGCGCTTTGTTTTCATGCTTGCTTTGCGTTAAATTTACAATTTTTTTTTTACAGAAAATACCCGGTAAAAGTGAAAACCTATACAAAACTATGTGTTTTTTTATAAATTTGACCGATAATATAATATATGCCAGCAAACGATCCAAAAGAATTTGTACAGCAGCTTTATGCCGCTGTAGAAGCAAAAACAGAATGGTACGATACAAAAAAGTTACAGGAAATTCTTTCTAATTACAGAATTGTGCATTCCTGTGTAAAAAGTATTTACGATTTGTTTATTCAAAAGTCAAAAATCGCAAAAGACCCCTACAAACTGGATAAAAAGTTTTCAGAAATTGTAGCACCTGATAATTCATATTTTAATGAAAATGAAAAAGCAATTGTGTTTGGAACCCGCTTTTCTGATTACGAAAGCATGCTGGATTTTTTGTGTTCTTACTTTAATTTTTCAATTTCATACATGAATTTAGACAGGATTAAAAATCTTGTTGCTTTAAATAATGCTTTTGCCTGGAATAATCTTTCGCTTAATTCAACTTCACCAAATACCCGCGTTCTTGCAGAAATTGTAATTCAGCTTAGACAGGAACTGGATCAGCTTTCTGCAAACACAATGAACAGCAGTATTTCCAAATGCTCTCAGCTTTTAACTTCTATAAATCAGGCTTTAAAAGACTTATCTGAATTTCAGCATGAAGTTTATAAAGTAACTGTCAGAAAAAATGTATTTGATCATCCGGGTTTTAATCTTCAGGAAGCACTGGAATCGCCTGAAAAAGAAATGGCACTTATAAAAAAGATTTATCCTGCTGTAATGGGTAAAACTCCTTTTTATACACAGCTTATAGAAGAAATTGTTCAGGAAAATCAGGGACCTGGCTGCGAAGCAAAACAGGCTGCTCTTCTTGCAAAACTTCAGATTGGTCAGACTGTTACAAAAAAGAAAGTTGAAAAAGTTGATTCCAAAGAAATACTTATGGAAGCAATTCAGCTATTCGGTTCAATTTCTCCGACTCTTGTGCAGATAGGCGAAAAAGTTAAAGAAAATCACGAAATTCTTGAAAATCAGGCAAATACCGGCTGGGAAAAATTCATGCGGATTCTTCGTAAGGCATTTAACCTTGCAGAGCCGGAAGTTGAATATCAGATTTATATTACAGATCCGGTTCAGAAAACGGAAAAGAAAGAAACGATAAAATATGTTGTTTTCATTAGAAGTCTTATTCAGATGGCACGATATTATGGAGCTCTTTCAACAAAGGCTTCTCCTGTTTACAAAAAACTTGAAGGCGAAAGTGTAGAAAATATTATAGATTTCCTTAATAAGAATCTTGGAAGCTGCCAGAAAATGTTACTTGAACTTACAGGTCTTGATGACTTTTTTAAATCTGCTGTTCATGGTGAAGCAAATTCCAAGGTTAAGGGAATTAAAATGGATTTGACAACTTTAAAAAATCAGATTGTAAAAGTTAATCAACGTCGTGTAGAATACATGTCTGTAATTGAAGAAGAAGAACAACTTAAAAAGCTTGGAATTTCTAATGACGAATAAAAAAAACTTTTTACTGCTTCTGTCTGTTTTGTGCTTTTTTAGTCTGGGTACATTCACTCTGACAGCACAGGAAAAGACAGAAGTAAATAAAGACATTCAGCATAATTTTACTATTGTTCAGAATGCACATAACCTTAATTTAAATCCCCATACTTCAACATATACAAGTGAAGCCCAGATTCTTGGAAATATTTATGAAGGCCTTTTTTCTTATGAGCCATCAACTTTAGCACCAGTCCCGGCTATTGCCGAATCTTATAAAATTTCACGAAATAAACGCCGCTGGACTTTTACATTGCGCGAAAATGCAAAATTCAGCAACGGCAACAAAATTACAGCACAAACCGTAAAAGATTCCTGGATTTCTCTTCTGGCAAATAAAGAAGCTCTTTATGCTTCTCTGTTCGATATTATTTCTGGTGCAGAAGCTTTTAGAACAGGAAAGGGAAAGGCCGAAGATGTTGGAATTATTGCAAAAGATGAGCGGACTCTTATAGTTCAGCTGGATGCTCCTGCAAGTCACTTTAACCGGATATTATGTCATCATGCTTTTTCTGTAATTGATTCAGACCATAGCGCAGCAAGCGGGCCGTTTTATATTGCAGCAGAAGATTCTGAATTTGAATCAGTTGAAACTGAAAATAATGCACCTGCTGATACAGACAGCGATATTAACGAATCAGATGAAATATATGGAAATTCCATTGAAAAGCCACTTGTTCTTAAAAAGAATCCTTTTTACTGGGATGCAGAAAATGTTCATCTTCCTCAGATTACAATTCTTTTTTCAGATGATGCACAGGACAATACATATTTATTTAATGCCGGCAATGCAGATTGGGTTTGTAATTCTGTAGAAATTGAAAAAGTTCTTGTTAAAAACTCTGTTCATGTTACGGCAGAATTTGGAACGCAGTATCTGTTTTTTAAAAGTTCTCACTTTCCCTGGAATAAGCCGGAATTCCGCATGGCTTTGTTAACCGCAGTTCCATGGGAAGAATTGCGCAAAAATTATCTTATAAAAGCAGAAAATTTTATCTATCCGTTGTACGGATATCCTGCAGTTACAGGTTTTAAAGAAACGGATACTGATGCAGAAGAAGCTTTGGAACTTATAAAAGAAGCAGAAAAAAATGCCGGATTTGCAGAAAAGGCAGAAGATTCTAAAGCAAACCAAAATAACGGTGCGGCTGATTTGCACGGATTATCAGGCAATTTGCAGGATAAACCGCTTGAACTTGTTTTTGGCGTAATAGATAATTCTTATTCAGAGCAGATTGCAGAAATTTTACGAAAAGCATGGGAGCCGCTCGGTGTTGCTCTTAAAACGGAATCAAAGCCTTCCTACGAATATCTTGGTGCAATTCCGTCCTGGGATGCAGATTTATTTACATATACCTGGATTGGTGATTTTTCTGACCCGCTGGCATTTCTGGAATTGTTCAGAAGTAATTCTACGCTGAATGTTTCAAAGTATTCAAACCCGGAATTTGATTCTTTGCTTGATGAAGCTTCGGCTGACGAAACAGAAAATCACTTAAAGTTACTTGCAAAAGCAGAACAGATTCTGCTTGATGACGGAATGATTATTCCGATTTCACATCCGGTAAGCCTTAATGCCATAGATTTGCAAAGTATTGGAGGCTGGTTTCAAAACAGTCTGGATGTTCATCCGTTCAAGTACATTTATTTTAAAGAAAAACAGTCAAAATTTGAAAACCTTGTAAGGTTTTAGCAAATTCTACAGACAGCATAACTTGTCGCAGACAGTATGATTTACCGGTTCTCTTGTGGCATGCGTTACTGGCTTTTGTTTCCGTGCCCAAAATTATTGAAATATTTGGTTCTAATGCGGTTGTTTTTTTAATATTTTATCTCTTCCAAAAAAACGCTAATCGCAATATAATTTAAGGATATTGTGGCATTGCAAAAAAATAATATTGTGCTAAGGTTTGTGGTACTTGTTTTGCATCTGCCGAAAAATCTTTTCAATTTTTTTAGGGGAAAAAGATGGTTATTCTTACATTAAACTGCGGAAGCTCTTCTGCAAAATACCAGGTTTATGACTGGGACAACAAGGAAGTTCTTGCAAATGGCGTAGTTGAACGCGTTACTCAGCCTGGTTCAGTTATTACACACAAGGTAGGAAAAAACAAGACTGTAGTAGAAAGTCCTTGTCCTACACACAAAGAAGCTATTGAACTTATCATCAAGGAAATTACAGATCCAAAAGTTGGCGTTATCAAAGATATGAGCGTTATTGGAGCTGTTGGTCACCGCGTACTTCATGGCGGCGATAAATTTACAAAATCAGTAATCATCAATCCTGAAGTTCTTGAAACATTCCGCTCAGTACAGGATTTAGGCCCGCTTCACAATCCTGCAAATATTATGGGTATTGAAGCTGCTCAGAAAGTTCTTCCGAACGTTCCACACTGTGCAGTAATGGATACAGCATGGCATCAGACAATGCCTGCAACATCATTCATGTATGCAATTCCGCACGAATGGTACGAAAAATATGCAGCACGCCGCTATGGTTTCCATGGAACTTCTTTCCTTTACACAGCAAAGAGAGCTTCTGTATTGCTCGGCAAAAAACCTGCTGATACAAACGTAATTATCTGCCACATCGGTAACGGTGCTTCTGTTTGTGCTGTTAAAAACGGCAAATGTTTTGATACTTCAATGGGTATTACTCCTCTTGAAGGTCTTGTAATGGGTACACGTTCAGGCGATGTTGATGCAGCACTTCCATTCTACATCATGCGCAAAACAGGAATGAGCGCACAGGAAATGGATACAGCTCTTAACAAGAAATGTGGTTTGCTTGGAATTACAGGTAAATATACAGACCGCCGCGATGTTGAAGAAGCTGCAAAAGCCGGTGATGAAAAAGCAAAGCTCGGTATGGAAATGGAAGGCTACAGAATTAAAAAGTACATTGGTGCTTATTCTGCTGCTCTTGGCAAAGTTGATGCAATTGTATTCACAGCTGGTGTTGGTGAACATTCTGCTACAATCCGCGGTCTTGCAACTGAAGGACTTGAAATGTTCGGTATTAAAATGGATGCAAGAAAGAATGAAATTTCAAACACTGGAAATGCAGAAACTTTAATCAGCGCAGATGATTCAAAGGTTAAGATTTTTGTAATTCCAACTGATGAAGAGCTTGTTATGACAGAAGATGCTTATGCCCTTATGAAAGGTACATACGATGTTCATACAAACTTTACATACAGTTTCCAGGATCCAAAATACGTAAACAAAGCCCGCGAAGCAGGTCTTGTCGGCGATCTGGAAAAACATCCTGAACTTAAAGATATTATCGTTCGCCCATAGTTTACAAAATTTCACTAATACGAAAAAACGCCTTCCGCTAATAAAACGGAAGGCGTTTTTATTTATCTAAAGGAAACCTTAGCTTGGCTGTTTTCCGATATAAGCCAGAATACCGCCGTCAACGTAAAGGATGTGTCCGTTTACAAAGTTAGAAGCATCTGATGCTAAGAATACTGCAGGTCCCTGAAGGTCTTCTGTCTGGCCCCAGCGTGCAGCAGGTGTTTTTGCAACGATGAACTGGTCGAACGGATGGCGTGAACCGTCTGGCTGGCGTTCGCGTAATGGAGCTGTCTGTGGTGTTGCAATATATCCAGGTCCAATACCGTTACACTGAATATTGTGTTCACCGTATTCAGAACAGATGTTGCGGGTAAGCATTTTAAGACCGCCCTTTGCAGCTGCATAAGCAGAAACTGTTTCACGTCCAAGTTCAGACATCATTGAACAGATGTTGATAATCTTTCCGTGTCCTTTTTTAATCATTGAAGGAATTACAGCCTTTGAAACAATGAACGGAGCGTTCAAGTCTACGTCGATAACCTTGCGGAAATCTGCGGCAGACATTTCACACATAGGAATGCGTTTGATGATTCCTGCGTTGTTTACAAGAATGTCAATAACGCCAACGTCTTTTTCGATCTTCTTTACAGTTTCGTTTACCATGTCTTCATTTGTAACATCGCAAACATAACCGTGAGCTTCAATTCCGTCTGCTTTGTAAGAAGCAAGACCTTTATCAACTAATTCCTGATTGATGTCGTTAAAAACAATTGTTGCACCGCATTTTGCATAAGCAGAAGCAATTGCATAACCAATACCATAAGAAGCACCTGTAATGAATGCTACCTTGCCTTTAAGGCTAAAACTGTTCAAATCGATCATAATTTTCCTCCAATCGACTATTGTTTTCGTCTATCTTAAATCAGGAGTCTTAATCCAGTCCTGATCTGTATAAGTTCTGTTTTCTCCACACATTGCCCAGATGAATGTGTAGTTTGTTGTTCCGGCTCCGCTGTGAATTGACCATGAAGGGTTGATTACAGCTTCGTCATTGTGCATGACGATGTGGCGGGTTTCTGTTGGTTCACCCATAAAATGGAATACAACCTGATCTTCCGGAATATCAAAATAGAAGTAAACTTCCATGCGGCGCTCATGTGTATGAGCCGGCATTGTGTTCCATACGGAACCCGGTTCAAGGTGTGTTAAGCCCATAGAAAGCTGGCATGTATCAAGAACATCCGGGTGAATGTACTGATTGATTGTGCGCAGGTTTGAATCTTCTGCTTTTCCGGCAGGAACATGCTTTGATTCAGCAAATTTTATGTGCTTTGTAGGATATGTACAATGAGCCGGAGCACTTGTCATGTAAAACTTTGCAGGATTTTTCGGATCGTCAGAAGTAAACTGAACGCTCTTTGTGCCGGCACCAATGTAAAGTCCGTCAAAATGAATGATGTCATAAGTTTTGCCGTCAGCAATAACCTTTCCATCTCCACCGATATTTATAATGCCAAGTTCGCGGCGCTGCAAAAGATAATCAACTCCAAAATCTTTCATCGGATCAATATTTTTCTGCAAATCAACCTTTGCTGAAACTGGCATTGCACCCATAACAACAATTCTGTCAATATGACTATAAACGCAGCTTATGTCATCTGCGCGGAAAATATCTGTAATCAAGAATTCTTTGCGCATTTCCTCTGTGTTCATTCTTGAAAACGGTTCTTTTCCTGTAGAATAACGTACATCAACCATGTTTTACCTCGTATACGCACAGACAGATGCACATTATACACCTGCCTGTATTTACTGTTGTATACAATATATAACAGAACGGTTGAAAAATCTATACCTAAAAAAAGCAAAAAATAGCACAAAACAGTCATTGCAAATGAAATTGATGCCTAGCGGGCAACAATTCTGCTGCGTAAAACATCTGCTTCCTGTTTGCCGCACAGCATGGTTACAAATTCGAGCGCAAACTGTTCTGCACAGCCAGGACCGGCGCCTGTAAGAACATTGCCGTCTTTTACGAACGGAATGCCTGAAACATGCCGGCTTTTTTCCATTGCCGCGGGATATGTTGAGCCGCAGTAGTTTTGAACTTCTTCTTCCATACCTGGATAACATGTATAATTTTTACCTGCGAGAACGCCGGTTTTGGCAAGAACCACAACGGGAGCGGCACATATAGCGGCTACAATTCCACCGTTGTCAAAAACTTTTTTTATAAGTGCACCGGCATTCTTGTCCGCTGCAATATTTGCCGCTCCCGGCATTCCGCCCGGTGCAAAAACGGCATCCGGCAGAAAATCGGGATTTTGGGCTAAAAGGTCTTGCAAAGCAATATCGCATGAAATTTCAATTCCATGGGAACCTTTAACTGTGCTTGAGCGGTTTGTATCCGTAGAAGCTGTAATTACCCTGCAGCCTGAACGGCGCAGATAGTCAATAGGAGTTACAGCTTCTACTTCTTCAAATCCCGGAGCTAAAAAAACAACAACTTCCTTCATAAAAACCTCCAATTTTTACCTGGCAATTAACGAATATTATCATTGTAAAATAACAAATTTAAGTATACTATATATAGTATATGAAACAAGTTTTATTAATTGATGGCTCGCCTGTATATAATGAATTTCTTACAGAAAAGCTCGCAAAGGAAACAATAAAAGTAATTTCAGCTCAAGGTGAACGTGATGCTTTTATAAAACTTCTTTCTGTTCTGCCTAATCTTGTTATTATTGACGTAGAAAATTCAGTTTCTGAATTAACGGATTTTCTTTTTAAAAAACAGTCTGATCCGAACGCAAAATCAATTCCGATTATTCTTATAGGTCCTAAAATTGAAAAGGAAAAGCTTGCTGAACTTTTACGCTATGGAGTTGTAAAATATTTTACGGCACCTATAAAATTTGATGTTTTTTTTGAAACAATTGGAAATATTCTTAAAGAACCAATCTATCTTGATCCTACTCCTTGTATTCTTGATGTTCACCTTAACAATAATATTATCTTTGTAGAAATTGCCAGAGGGCTTAACTATGAAAAGCTTGCCTTACTGCGTTACAAAATTTCGGAGCTGGTAGATGCAAATAATCTTTTGAATCCTAAGATAGTTGTAATGCTTACCAATCTGGAACTTACTTTTGTTGATGCTACGAATCTTGAATCCTTGTTTGACAGTATTGTAGCAAATAAAAGCATTGAGCGAAAAAACATAAAAATCCTTTCTCTGGATCCGATTGTAAAAGAACTCATTGCAGGGCATCCACAGTACAAGGGACTTGAAGTAGTAACGAATCTTTCAAAGGTTTTGGGCTCTCTTGTTGATTCTTCATCTGCGGAAAATACTTCTGATTTAATTACAGATAAAATTCTTGCTGCAGACAAAAACGTTTTGCAGGGTAGTGTAGAAATGCGGTTTTCTGCTGATACAGGCTCGACCGCAGAAGGGGAAAACGGTAATGTAATCAATGTTGCTGTTGTAGATGGAGATTTGAATACCCGCAATCTTTTAAAAGATGCTTTGTCGTCGGTTGGCGCAAATACTTCTTTGTTTGCAAACAGTGCAGATTTTTTGGCATCTCTTGCAAAGACCAAGTACGATTTGATTATTCTGGATTTGTTTGTCCGTGGAATTTCTGGACTTGCCGTATTGCAGTTTCTTAAAAAAACAAAAGTTACAATCCCTGTTGTAATTTATTCTCAGCCGGTACAGCAGAATGTTCTTATTCAGGTTATTCAGCTTGGGGCAAAAACTTTTATTCCTAAACCTCAGACTCCGGAAGTAATTGCAAAAAAAGTTATAGATGTTTTAAATGGAAAATCATAACCAGCAGTTTTTTCTTAACAATATTCTTGCAAATACTCTGCATGAAATCAGAACTCCAATCCAGACCATAATAGGTGCACTGGAACTTTTGTCTGATACTTCTGTAAATAATGAACAGACTGAATATATCAGGCAGATTCAGTTTAGTGCAGATGTTCTTTTGTCGCTGGCAAATAATGTACTGGATTTTTCAAAAATTCAAACTAATCAGTTCAAGCTGGAAAGCATCAGTTATAATCTTCATAATCTTGTTGAGCAGGTAACGGATTTAATCTGTATAGAAGCTTTTAACAAAGGCCTTGATGTTATTACAGACATTGAGCAGAATGTTCCGCAGTTTGTTATTGGAGACCCTACTCGTGTTCAGCAGATTCTGCTTAATCTTTTAAAAAATGCGGTTAAATTTACATCCAGGGGTTACATACGATGCAGGCTTTCTCTTGCAGAGCCTGAAAATCTTGCCGCCGCTGCAAATCTGGCCGAAGCAGAAAAAAATACGGGAACAGAAAATTATTCTGGGATTAAAAATCCTGATGCTCAAGAAAAAAAACTTTATTTTGAAGTAATAGATACAGGCATCGGTATTTCAGAAGAAAATGAAAAAAAAGTTTTTAATTCGTTTTATCAGGGAGATGCTTCAATTTCCAGAAAATACGGCGGAACAGGGCTTGGTTTAACAATTTGTAAAAGTCTTGCAGAACTTATGCATGGAAAGATTGGCATAAAAACTAATCCTTCTGGCGGTTCTATATTCTGGTTTACAATTCCACTGAAGGTGCCCGAATCTCCTGAAAATGGAAAGACTTCTGTGCTGCACGATACAGGAGAAGCTGTTCTTGTTATAGAAAATAATGAATGTACTGCCAAAAGCCTTGTATATAAAATTCAAAAATGCGGGTTAAAAAACATCACCTGTGTTAATTCTTCTAAAGAAGCTCTGGAATTATTGGAAAACGATGAAGCTCATGGCAAAATGTATTCTATTGTTTTTATAAACATGCTCATGGGCGAAATTGACGGCTGGCATCTTGCTTCTGAAATAAAGCAAAAAGGGCTTTGTAAGAATTCAAAACTGTATCTTTGTGTACCGGAAGGGCAGATGGGTGCCGAAGCTAAGATGAAGCTTTTAAACTGGTTTGAAGGATATCTTTATAAACCTGTAAAGCAGCAGAAATTATTTGAAACCTTAAAAATAGCTCTTAGTAAAACTGCTGAAAGTGAAGAAATCCATAACGGAAGTCGTTCAGTTGAAAATACTTCGGTGTCTGATGCAGAAAAGGCTGGTACAGCAAAAGAAAATCAAAGTGCTGCAGCAAGTGAACAGGCTGTAGTTCACGGGCTTTCTATTCTTGTTGCAGAAGACCATCCTGTAAACAGAAAACTTATTGTTGCATTTCTTAATAAATTAGGTGCTAAGGTAACGGAAGCTGTTGACGGAAATGAAGCTGTAAAAATTTATAAAACTAATTCTGACATTGATATGATTTTTATGGACATTCAAATGCCGGTAAAAGACGGAATACAGGCAACAGATGAAATTCGTTCGCTTGGATACCGGGGAATAATAATTGCCTGTACGGCAAATAATGATTTTTCGACTGTTGATGAATACGAAAAACACGGATTTAATGATACCCTGATAAAACCTTTCAAAAGTTCTAAAATCCGCGAAATACTTTTAAAATGGCAGGATTTCTGTATAATGCCTGCTGAGCTTATCCCGGAGGATAAATAATCATGGGCAGACTTATTACAAATTATCATACACATTCTGTTTTTTGTGATGGGAAAGATACTCCTGAAGTAATTGCGGCAAGTGCCTTTGAAAAAGGTGTTTCAGTTCTGGGTTTTTCAAGCCACTGCATGTATCCGTTTACTTCCCCATGGCATATTCCGCTTGAAAAAATCACTGAATATTGCGCAGAAATAAACCGTTTAAAAAAAGAATATGAAGGAAAGATGGATATTCTTTTAGGTTTTGAAGCAGACTATATACCTGAAGTTACATGCCCGCGAATGGATGCATATGCGCAGATGGCTCCTGATTATCTTATTGGAGCTGTTCATTTTGTAGGTGGAAAAAACGGAATTTTTGCAGTAGATGATTCTGCTGAAAATGTAAAAGATGGAATAGAGAAAATCTTTAAGAGCAACGGGAAAGAAGTTGTTTGTGAGTATTTTGCACGCCAGAGGGAAATGCTTGCTTCAGGAAATTTTGCAATACTGGCACATCCGGATTTAGTTCGTAAAAGAAATGGAAATCTGAATTTCTTTAGTGAAAATGATTCATGGTATAAAAAAGAAATTGCTGCAACTGCTAAAGCTGCTGCAAAAGCAGGTGTTATTGTAGAAATAAATACGGGAGCAATTTCTCGTGGAGCGATGAATGACGTGTATCCGTCAGCGCAATTTTTGTCTATTTTGAAAGAAAAAGGTGTTCCTGTAACTTTTTCATCGGATTCGCACTCTGCTCCGACAATTATTTCTGATTTTGACAGGGCAGAGGCTGCTGCACGAAAAGCCGGCTATACGGAAGTCATGTATATAAATGCACAGGGACAAGCCGTAAGCCAGAAACTTTAGTGATTGTTTTTAGCGGTTCTGCAATTCTTCTTTTGTCTGGCATGAAATACACAGACATGCATAAGGCAGTGCGCGCATGCGTTCTTCTGGAATTTCTTTATGACAAAGCAGACAAATACCGTAAGTTCCGCGCTGAATGCGGTCAAGTGCGTTATCAATCATCTGGAGACGTTCAGAATCCTGAGCGCTAAGAGAATCAAGCAATGTGCGGTCTACTGCATCAGAAGCAATATCAACAACATCACCGGATTCCGAAGTATTAACAAGTTTCTTAAAGTCTGCATTTTTTTCTGCCAGCGCTTCAAGCATTTTATTTTTCTGTTCGATTAATAACTGTTTCATCTCTGCAATTACTTTTTCGTTCATTTTTAACTCCGTGTTGACATAGATGTTACTTTTGTAGATACTTAATAAATATACACGTATTTATCTGAAACGGCAACTTAAATCTACCGTTATTTTCAGTTTTTTTCGGAGGAATTGTGGCTAAAGAGGAAGCTATTGAAGTTGAAGGCGTTGTAAAAGAAGCCTTGCCAAATACTATGTTCCGTGTTGAACTGCAGAATGGTCATGTAATTATGGCTCATCTGTCAGGAAAAATGAGAAAACATTATATAAGAATTGTTCCAGGAGACAGTGTAAAAGTTGCACTTTCACCGTACGACCTTAACCGCGGAAGAATCATTTTCCGTCAGCGTTAGAATCTTCGTTTTCTGCAAAATATAATCTTTATTTTTTATCCTTTTTTACAAGAATTCTCAAAGCAACGATAGCAGATTTTAGATTGTTTGCGATTGCGTAAATGCATAGAACAGGCATGAGAAGTCCTATCGGGAAGAACCACAAAAATCTGAACGAATATGGGAAGAAGCAGAGCGCAAGGAATGCAAAGAATACACGTGTTATGAACATAACTGCGGCTTCAGATTTTGTAAGATTAGAATAATCTGCGTTTCTGTTTCCTGTATTCTGCGAAGAATTTCCCCAGTAATAATAGTGCCTGTAATTTTGACGGTTATAATTCTGTTGTCCGTAATTCTGATTTGTAAACCAATCCCAGAACGCATCAGCATCTTCAAACTGACTTGCATTTCCATAGTTTCCGCCTGCAAACGGATTCTGACTTGCAAATGGGTTTGTGTAAGTATATGAAGACTCTGCCGAAGAACCGTATAAGTCATATTGGCGGCGTTTTTCTTCATCGCCAAGAACAGAATATGCTTCATTAACTTTTTTAAACTTTTCTTCCGCCGCCGGATTATCAGGATTTCTGTCCGGGTGGTACTGAAAAGCAAGTTTGCGGTATGCTTTTTTTATTTCGTCTGCTGTAGCGTCTTTTGAAACGCCTAATTCTGCATATAAATCTGCCATCTGTTCCTCGTAATTATTTTTAGTAAACCTGTCAGGTGTTTTGGTTGTTACAGCTGTTCTTTATTTACTGGCGTATAATAACCCATGTAGCCCCGCTGCCGCCATGGTTTCTGTCAGGATGTCCTGATGAACCGAGGCGTTTGTCACATTCTATAAAAGAACGAACCATTTCGCCAAGAACAGGGTCTGTTCCATGGGAATGATTTCCTTTTCCGTGGATTATAAGTATTTTGTGCAGTCCACGTCTCTTACATTCTGTAACAAAGCCATTAAGCCTTTGCCAGGCTTCGTCTTTTGTCATTCCATGTAAATCTATTACTTCTTCAGGGCGCATCTTACGAAGATATTCCCTGGATTCAATTTTAGAACGATATTCATATTCTTCGGCGGCGGCGTCTTTGTCAATAACTCCGTAGCGGCGCATCCAGATATCCATTGGATTTGCAGATTTTTCAGAATCTGCCTTCATTTTTTTTTCGTACACATCATGTAGTGTCTGGGATTTTCGCGACGGATGGTTTTTCTGCAATTTTTGAGATTTTTCACTTTTTTGTAAATTATCCCATTGAGCTAAAATATCCCCAAAATCCATTTTTCACCTGTTTATCTGCTTAAAATTTATCTGTGCCAGAGAACATTCATTTTATGCAATGCACAATTATTTTATTAAAAAAATACTGTCATTCAAAACCCAGCCACCAGTATTGTTAAAAACTACGTAAGACCACTTAGAAGTTTTTTCAAGAATCCTTACGCGAACTCCGCCATTTTCCTTCTGAGGAACAAGGGCAGATTCTTCCGGGATTGGACTTAAGCCGCCGCCGGTAAAAATCCCATACGATGAATTAAGTTTTGAAGAACTTGCTATGCACAATAAAATAACCACACAAAGTAAAGAAAGGAACAAAATAAAAAGCTTTTTTTTGAAAAAAATCAACAAAACTGTTAATACGGCAAAAACAATCCCGGCGCAGATGCAAATATAAAATAAAACAAGGCTTGGTTCTGGAGTATCTACAGAAATTCCGAATGATTTTTCATAGGCAAAACGTTCTGTCCGTTTTTTGCTGAACGGTAAAGAATGCCTTTCCTGTGAACGCAAGTCTGCAAGAACTTTACACTGTTCTTTATTTAAACTCTTGTTTACATCGGGCTCAACTTCGTTAAAATCTTCGGTAAAGGCATAGGCAAAAACGTCATCGTTTTCATCATTATTTGTGTTGCCTGATTCAACGGCGGATGTGCTGTTTTTTTCGTCTGTTTCAGAAGCGATTACATTTATTCTGACATGCGGCATTTCTACTTCAACACGTGAACCATTGTAGCGGGCTGCAATTATTTTAATTTCCGGCAATGTCCATTCACCGGGAATGAGCGGCCGCCATTCAAAAGTTGCAACAGGAACTTCATCGTTAAAAAATTCGCGGCCGCGGGGTTTTCCTTCGGTGATTGCATAGCGTTTTATTTCCTTAAAAATAGAATTTTTCTGCAAATCCCAGTCAAATTTCGCTATTTGCAGGATATATTTCAGATTAACCGTAAAGAAAACGCTTTGTCCTGCAATAACAGTGTAACTTCCGTCTTTTTCAGGCTCTGCACCGCGTGTAAATTCTATTGTCATTTTTGGCGCAACCGTTTCAGGATTTTCTGTAACATTAACTGTTTCAAAAGGAATTGAATAGCGGTAACCGCTTATCGTTACATTTAACGGTGGAATTGTTATTTCTCCTGATTTTAGAAAACTAAACCAGAATTCAATTCTTGTTCCTGTATCTCTGTCCTGATCTATAAAATCTGACCGTCTTGAAAAAAGAAACTGAACGTTTTCCGGCAGTTTTGCAAGAGAAACCTGAACGTTTTCAGGCGAAACACCTGGCAGTGTAAGTACAAAAGATAAATCCTGCTGAACAAAAATTGTCTGTGAAGACGGCGAAAGTTCCATGGCTTTCAGCTGCTTTCTGGTTATTTTTTCAGCAAAAGCAGCCTGGGTAAAAGATAATAAAAATACAACTGGCAGAATAAAAAAACGCATACCTGTTTTAAGTAATCTGGATTCAGTGTATTTTGCGTTTTTTATGTTTTTTATAAAAATCATAGTCAATTCACCTTAATAAACCTGAATAATGGAAAATCTATGCCAAGTTTCTTTTTGTATACCGTTTTTACTGTCCTTTTAATAGTCCAGTGCAGAACTTTCGTCAGACTGTGAACCTTGAGATTTCCATTTATTTTCTTCATTCTCCTTAATCTGGCTGAAAACAGCATCTGAAACTGAAGAAGCCTGTTCTGAAGACTGCTGGATTGAATTAGCACTTTGTTCTGATGTTCCTACAGGTTTTTCTTCCTGCTGGCGGTAGCAAAGTTCAAGATTAAGCTTTGCGTTCATGTCAGAGGGCTTTATAAGCAATGCCTGATGAAAATATTCTCCAGCCTTATCATAATTTCCTTTACGGAATGCAATTATGCCTAAGTTATAAAGGGAAGCAAACCTTAGTTCGGAAGGTGCATCTTTTGAAATCTGATTAAAGCGCATAACGGCAGAATCGTCTTCTTTTTGCATCATATATGTTGTGCCAAGCCCATAAAGCGCATATTGAAGCGGCAGCGGGTTTTCTAAATTATTATCTTCCAGAACTTCAAAAAATCCTACTGTAGCTTTTCTATAGTTTTGCTGGCGCCATGCCCATGAGCTTTGCAAAATTCTCTTGCCGTTTTTTACATTCTGATTGCATGAAGTAAAAAATACGGAAGAAAAAAGAAGTAAAACAGAAGCTGCAAGTTTTGCTTTTTTTATTTTATTGCGGAAATTACGGACATTGCATTCGCTGGCAATTATTCCGGTCAGCATAAAAATCAGTGCAAATGCAAGAAAAATTCCATGTCTGTATACACGCTGAATTTCAAGTTCAACTGTGGATGTTAAAGGAAGTGCTGCGGTATTGGCAGAAGAAGATGGTGAATTTGCAGAAGCTGCTGCTGAACCGGCTGTAGTAGAATTATTTTCATTATAATTTTCTTTTTTTATTGAACGAAGAATTTTTACGGCAGATCCTGCTTCTGAAGCGTCAACATACTGTGCAAATGCGGAACGTTCACTCATGTTACCAATTCCGGATTTTTTTAATGCAACAAGAACATTTTCCCTTAAATTTGCAGAGCGCAGGGCTGTCCGCACGGTGGTTTTTCCGTCTCCTGCAAGGATTTCGCTTTCGCGCTCTGAGCCAAAACCTATCAGAGTTACCGGTATGCTTAGCTTTAATGCATCGGTCATAGCTGAAGAAAGAAGTCCGTCTGTTTCATCTCCATCGGTAAAAACAAGGATGTTACGGAACTGCGAAACATTATCAGCAAAAGTGTGTATTGCAGAGCGTATGCCTTTGCCAAGGCTAGAACCGGCTGAAGTCATCATTTTTGGCGAAAGGTTTTCCAGTGCCATAAAAATTGTCTGCATGTCTTCTGTCTGCGGGATAAGGATTACACCGTCGCCTTTTGCAAGAACTACAGAAAAAGACACGCCGTCCAGGCGATCAAGCAGTTTTTTTGCATAGCTGGAAGCGGCTTCCAGTCTTGTTAAGCCGCCGGGAGCGTCATCTGTAAGCATACTGTACGAAATATCAAAAACAAGGCTTACAGAATGGCTGTTTTTTTGAACGGGTACAAGGTTTGTTCCCCAGGAAAAACCTGCGTATGCAAAAACCAAAAATACTAAAGTCAGGGAATTGCAGATAAGTTTTATAAATCTTGAACGCTTAAATGCATGCAATGCCCTTACCGATTCAGAGACAGTCTGTTTATAAGCCACAGGAAAAACTTTTATAAGTTTTGAAGTTCTATATATAGAAAGAATCCATATTGGGATAAGCAGAAATAAAAATAAAAATGCAAACGGATGTTCAAAAGCTATACTCATTCAAAAGACTCCTTAAGAAGGATGCAGCTGATTATCCATGCAAGAGCAAAACAGAGTGCTGCCAAAATAATCATTTCATCAAAAAAATAATCGTCAATCGTTTTCAGCTGGTAGGACTGAACAACACGTTCATGGTTTGTAATACTGTTCAATGCCCCTGAAAGTTCATTTATATTTGAACCGTTAAAATAACGTCCGCCTGTAATAAGCGCTATTTTTTGTAATGGCTTTGTATCAAACATGGAATCCAGAAAACCGGAAGAAACCTTTCCTGTTACAGGGTTTGTATATTCAAGCGGGACATTTCCTCTGGTTCCGATACCTACGGCATAAATTGTTATTCCGTATTCAACGGCAAGTTCCGCCGCCGTTTCCGGATGAACCGAACCGGCATTGTTTTCTCCGTCTGTCAGAAGAATTATACATTTTGAAGGCGCCTTAGAAGTTGAAAGGTGATAAACTGCCATGCTGAGTCCTGTACCTATAGCAGAACCTTCTCCTAATGTTCCTATGGAAAGCGCATTCATTCTTTCTATAAAGGTTGACTTGTCTGTAGTTGGAGGAACTGCAAGAATAGCTTCGGAAGACATTCCTACAAGTCCGAATGAAGAACCGGAGTTTTGAGAAACAAGATAGTGAATTACTCTTTTAGCTGCTTCAAATCTTGTGCCTCCGTCCATATCTTTTGCGGCCATTGAAGGACTTACGTCCAGAACAAACATAACATCGTTTCCGCGGGAAGTGTAAACACGTTCTTCATGGTGAATAACCGGCTCGGCAAATGCGAAAACTACAAAAATATAGCCTGCGACCACTAAAAAGGATTTCAAAAAAGCCAGAAGCTTAAAAAACTTTCCGTTCCATTTGAAACTTGTTCCCTGCCAGTCAGAAAGAATTATTGGAAAAGCAGGTTTTACAAAAAGACCTATTTTTCTAAGGGCATAAACAACAGGAATAAAAAGTAAAAATAAAAATGCAAACGGATTCATAAAGTTAAGCATTTTTTACCTCCTTTTCCTGAACGTGTCGTTTTTTATGGTTTTCTTTCTTTTCAGGACGCTCAAAGAACGAAATAATTTCCTGAAGAGATTTTACAGTATGTTCTTTTTCACCGGTGTCAAAAGCCGCTTTGTATTGATTTTCCGGCAGCCGCATTGAATCAAGTGAATTTTGAGCAAAGCGGATATAGTCAAGCCGAACAAAAATATTTGCAAGATTTTCTACTGAAATTGACTGACCTACGGAAAGAGTGTCGCCTGTTAATTCATAAAAATGAAGTAAAAGTTTATTTGTTGTAAGTGATTCAAATGCCTGGTCAAAACGCTGTACAAGATATTTGCGCATGGATTTTTCAACGGCTTCTGCAAATTCTGAATCAGACATTCTGGAGCTTGATTTTAATGCTTTTTTTAATGCGCGCAGTGCCTGGCATTTATTTTTTGTTCGGTTTATAAAAGCTGAAAAATCAGAAAAACTTCTTATAACAGAATCAAGGTTTAGAAGAATTCTGAAAAGAAGAATAACAAGAATCAGAATGATGATTCCGCAAAAATAGAGTACGTAAATTGTTCCCGGAATTAAAATCGGCGGATAGGGTGGCTGTATTGTTTTTTTACCGGTTTTTTCAACAAGAGAAGCAACTATAACAGGTGCTAAATCAATTTCATATCCGGAAGCGTCCGGGGCTAAAAGCGTTAAAAGGTCGAAAGGCGGAATGTCCAGAGAACCTGCTTTCCACGGAGTAAACATTACAGAAAGCCTGTATTGATTTCCCATGCGGCGTAAAATACCGCCTTTTAAAGTATATGAACTTCCTTCAAAAAACTGCTCCGGAAATGCAATAGTAACAGAATCTGATTCTCCCATAGGAAAAGCGATTGGTGAGTAAAAAGTGTATGAAATTTCTGCGGTATCGCCTACAAAGACTTCTTTTGGCGAAAGAACTTGAACGGTCTGTGCATCACTTAATTGTGCAAAAACAGGAGCTGGCACAAAAACTGTAAGAAGCGCAGCAAAAAGAATCATTGCATAAAAAGAGAAAGTCCTGAATGAAAATGAAAATTTTCCGGTAATCAATTTTTACGCTCCTTTTTTTCAAAAAAGCGCATAAGTACTACAAGAGGATCTTCGTCTGTAGACATTACCAGAGGATATGCTGCATGTGAAAGACAGTAGTTTTTCCACATTTCTTTTCTAAAATTATTATCTTCACGCCATTCTGATTTAAATTCGTGCGAAGAAGTTGGCAGTGAAATTTGAAAATCTGATTCTGTATCAATGAAATTTACGCTGCCAACATCTGGAAGTGAAGAATCCAGAGGATCTGTGATTCTTACGGCAACAACATCATGTCTGCTTGCAAGAATGGCGAGGTTCTGTTCCCAGCCGGCGCACCTGAAGTCTGAAAATACAAATACTAAGGAACGCTTACGAAGCAATGTAGATGCTCCGCGCAAAGCCTGAGGCAACGCAGAACCTGGAACAATTTCTTCAGGAATTTCATCAAGGTGAGAAAGAAGCATCATTGTCTGATTTTTGCCTGCCTGGGGTTCACAGGAAAATCTTATGTCGCCGTCAAACAGAACAATTCCCACCGGGCTTGAATTATGTTCACTTGCTATTGCCAGCAGTGCGCCGGCTTCCAGCGCCTGCTGCATCCGTGTTTTAGCGGTTGAAGTTGTACCCATGGAAAGCGACTGATCTATAACAAGAAAAACAGGAAGTTCCCTTTCTTCTTCAAAGGTTTTTACAAAAGGGCGGTCCATGCGTGCCGTAACGTTCCAGTCAATAGAACGTACATCGTCGCCGGAAATATATTCACGAACTCCGTTAAATTCAATTCCCTGGCCGCGGTATAAAGAGCGGAAAGACCCGCTGCGCATATTTTCTGCCAGTGAAATTGAGGAAAGACGAAGTAAAGATGCCCGTCTTACAAGAGATTCTTTATTTTCCTGCAAAACTCTTTTCATTTTTTTTCAAACCGCTCCTTTATATCAGCTGCTTGCTTACGGGAGAGGCATGAAATTCAAAATCTTTTCAATAATATCATCGGATGTTACTCCGCCTGCGGCAGCTTCGTAAGAAAGAACAAGCCTGTGGCGCAAAACAGCAGGTGCAACTGCCTTAATGTCTTCCGGCAAAACAAAAGAACGGCCTGCAAAAAGTGCCTGAACTTTTGCACACTGCTGCAATGCAATTCCTGCACGTGGAGATGCGCCGTAAGAAATATAGCGGGCAATTTCATCCGGAGATTTTTTAATTACAGAGATGTGACCGTTTTTCTTTTCATTCAAAGGACGGGTAACATTTACTATTGAAACAATGTAAGAAACAAGTTTATCGTCACAAACGATATAATCCAGAAGTGAACGTAACTTCAGAAGCTGTTCGCTTGTAAATACCTTGTTTAAGGCAATTTCATTTGCTTTTCCGCAGGTTTTTACAATCTGGCATTCTTCTTCTGCACTTGGATACGGTACATTTATTTTTAAAAGGAAGCGGTCAAGTTCGGCTTCCGGAAGATTATAAGTTCCTTCCTGTTCAATCGGGTTTTGTGTTGCAAGAACAAAAAATGGCTCTGGAAGCGGATATGTCTTTTCTCCTATTGTAACCTGTTTTTCTGCCATTGCTTCCAGAAGTGCAGACTGAACTTTTGCCGGTGCACGGTTAATTTCATCTGCAAGCAGGATATTTGTAAAAACCGGTCCTTTTCTTACAGTAAACTGACCGGAAGATTTTTCGTATACAAGAGTTCCTGAAACATCGGCAGGCAGCAAATCTGGAGTAAACTGAACTCTCTTAAAATCAAGACCGGCAACGTCTGAAAAAGCCTTTACTGCCAGAGTTTTTGCCAGTCCCGGAATACCTTCCAGAAGAACATGGCCGCCTGCAATAAAAGCTGTTAAAATGCCGTCTACAACAGAATTTTGACCAACAAGACGCTTTGCAACTTCCTTACGACAATTCTCAATTAAAACGCGAGAATCCTCTAATTCCTGTTGAATAATCTTATTTTTTTCCATTTTTGCTCCTAAAAATGCATAAATATGCATTTTTATATTGACACTTCATAAGATTTTGAATAATGTACTTTATCATGTTAAACCCATTAGCACAAGAATTAAACACTATTCTGGAACCTGTTGTTGCAGGTTCACTTCTTTCTGAAGCAGGTCGACGCATATTCTTTCCTAAAGGAATTATAGCACAAGGCGCAGAAGCTAAAAAGCTGGCAAGCTATGCAAATGCAACAATTGGAACAACTGTAATAGAAGGAACTCCTGTTATTCTTCCTTGTATTCAGGACTGCGCTCCAACCTTCACTGCACAGGAACTGGTTGCCTATGCACCAACTTCAGGAAATCCTGAATTAAGAAAAATTTGGAAAGAAAAACTGGAAATAAAAAATCCATCGCTAAAAGGTAAACATATAACAACTCCAATAGTAGTTGCAGGTCTTACGGCAGGAATTGCAAACATTGCAGAGCTGTTCCTTGGACCTAATGAACCGCTTCTTGCGGCAAATCCTTCATGGGATAATTATTCTCTTATCGTAGAAACAAGATACAATTCAGAAATACATCGTTTTAATATGTTCAAAAACGGTGGTTTTGATATTGAAAGTTTTGAGAAAGCGGTAAGAAAAGAAGCTGAATCAGGTTTCGTCCGTCTTCTTTTGAATTTTCCGCAGAACCCTTCCGGCTACAGTCCGAC
>JAEEWW010000038.1 GCA_016287815.1 Treponema sp.
AGAAGTAAAAAAGGTTGTATGGGATCTGGAAAGCGGCAATAAGAAATTTGGTGTTGTAATGATAGACCTTAACTATCTTAAACGCATAAACGATACATTCGGACACGATAAAGGTAACATCGCGATTATAAGGCTTTGCAAACTTGTGTGTCTTGTATTCTCTCATTCACCTGTATTCAGAATCGGTGGAGATGAATTTGTTGTAATTCTTCGCAATAACGATTACAAAAACGTTCAGTCGCTGGTTTCTGCGTTTAACGTTGAGCTATTAAAAATTGAACAGACCCCAGACCTTTCTCCGTGGGAAAAAACTTCCGCTGCATTAGGTTATGCGTTATTTGATGAAAGCGTTGATACAAGCTATGACAATGTATTCCGCCGTGCAGATAAGGCAATGTACGAACGTAAAAAAGAAATGAAAGCCGTTCGGGAATAATTTTGTACGATAAGGAGCAGGAGTGATTTTTTGTCTATGAGAAAATATAAGAATCCGCTTTCAAGAAATCTCTTTATAGGCTGTATTGCTCTTGTTTTTTTATTAAGCACGGTTATTTCGCTTATAGGTTTTTATATATTCCGTAAAGGAATGTACGTTCAGTATGAATCTCATTTGGGGGATGTTGTTAAACTTGTTGAATCTTACGTAGATCTGGAAGATATAGATGCCTGCCTGGAAACTGATACAGAATCAGAAAAATTTTCAAGTTTTGTTCATTTTGTTGACCGCATACAGGCAAGTTATTCTTTGGACAGTATCATTCTTTCTCGTCCTTTTATAAAAGACGGAAAATATGACATTGTTTTTATTACTTCCGGCTATGTAGAAAGACAAAGAAGAGGAGAGCAGATTTCAGTTTTTCCGCCTTTAAATCTTGGTGACATGATGGGAAAGTATTTTCCTCCTGGAGTTGTAGAAAGAATTTATAAGGATTTTGAAGTCGGACACGGAATGAAGTTTAATGAAACCCCGTATAGTACAGGAAAAGAAAAAGGGGTTAGTTATAGTGTTGCCCATACGGTTTTTGACAGTCATGGAAATCCGTCTGTTTTGATTTCTGCAGGAATGCCGATCAATTTTATTCATGTTGTAATGCGGCAATATCTTTTGGGTATAACTATTACCGCTATAATTGTCTGTGCAATAGTTCTTTCATTTATTATCCGCTGGCTCAAAAGCAGAATTTTAAGACCTCTTAATTCTATAGAAGTTGCTGCCCGTGCTCTTGAAGAAAAGTGCCGTACAGAAAAAGATCCTGAAAAAATTATTCTTTCCATTTCAAAAATTGAAAGTGGTGATGAATTTGAATCGATGGCAGAAACCCTTACAAGCATGTCTGAAATCGTAAGGAACTTTATACGCGATGCAATAAAATCGGCTGTAAAAGTTGATTCTCTTGAGCGCAATCTTGATGAAACTCAGCATAAAGCAGAGCAGCTTGAACAGCTTGCCATAAAAGATTCTTTGACCGGAATCCGCAATAAAACTGCATACGATGAAGAAGTAAAAAAGATTATCTCGGAAATTGAAAACGGCAATACCGAATTTGGTATTGCCATGATAGACCTTAATTTTCTTAAGCGCATAAACGACACCTTCGGGCATGAAAAAGGCAACATTTCAATCATAAAGCTCTGCCAGCTTGTTTGTGCAATATTTTCTCATTCTCCGGTATTCAGAATCGGCGGAGATGAATTTGTGGTAATTCTGCGTAACCGTGATTATAAGAATGTGGATTCTCTTGTAAGACAGTTCAATTTTGAACTTGAAGAAATTTCAGTGAATGAAGAACTTGAGCCATGGGAAAAGATTTCAGGTGCAATAGGTTATGCAAAATTTGATAAAGAAAGTGATTCAAGTTATGACAGTGTATTCCGTCGTGCAGATGAAGCAATGTACGAGCGTAAAAAACAAATGAAAGCCATGCGCGAATAAGATTGTGTTTACATAAATTTGTGCAGAGGCGTGTAAATATACGTAAAAATATATAGGAGTGTAAATATATGGGAGAAGAAGCTGTTAAAAAACAGGGGACTGTTAGAAAGCATAGGAGTCTTGTTTTTTCACTTTTGTGCGGTATCGGACTTACAATTGTTGGTTTTAGTGCAATTCAGATAGTAGTTATTGCCAAAACAGCAAGTATGGACATTCTTGCAGACAGCACTAACAAATATACGGAAATCAGCGAAGGTTATGCCCTTGCAATGGAAAATGATTTGTGGGGCTATGAACAGGAACTTGGATTTTATGTTGATGCAGATGTAATGAAAACAGGTACTCTTGAAGAAATGGCAGCGTGGCTTGTTGCGCATGAATCAGTGCGCACGGCAGACTTTGATTACATAATGCTTGCCGGCCCTGACGGCAAAAGCTATAACGATATAGGTTCAAGAACGGATATTGCAACAAGAAGTTATTTTAAGGCGATTATGCAGGAAGGAAAGGATGTTTACATTGACGATCCTGTAATTTCCAAGACAACCGGTAAGCCTGTAGTTCATATTACGCGTGCAATAAAACGTAACGGCAAAAACTTTGCAATGCTTGCAGGTGTTGTAAATATAAGTGATTTAACAGAAGAATTTGATTCACTAAAAATCGGAGATGATGGTTTTACATGGATGCTTGCATCTGACGGAACTGTGATTAGTCATCCTGCAAAAGAAATAATTATGAAAAGTAATTTTGCAACGGGGCTTAAGGAAGACAATCAGGACTTAATGAACGTTTCAAAAAAAGTTGCTGCAGGCGAAAGCGGCTCTGCATGGATTACAAATCCTGACGGAAGAAGAGAGTTTATAATTTACCGAGGAATACAGGGAACTCCATGGGGCTTTGCTATTACAGTACCGCGGAAACAGATTTACAATGTAATCGATAAAATAAGAACTCAAATTATTGTTTTTGGTATAATTGTTGTTCTTGCTTCTGTTATTGTAGGAAGCTTTATTCTAATTGTTGCGATTAAGCCGCTTGCGGTTGTAAAAGATACAATCCAGGGAATTGCTACAGGAAATGCTGACCTTACAAAACGGATTGCAATAAACTCTAAGAATGAAATAGGTCTTGTTGTCCAAGGCTTTAACCTGTTCGCTCAGAAGCTGCAGGAAATTATTACCGATGTAAAATCTTCTAAAGATGAACTAAGTGTTGCCGGCAGTGACATGAAGATGAGCTCTGAAGATACTGCAACTGCAATTAATCAGATTCTTGTAAACATTGATGAAGTTGGAAATCAGGTACATTCTCAGGCAGCAGGTGTTGAAGAAACGGCAGGTGCTGTAAATCAGATTGCTTCTAACATTGAATCCCTTGAGCATATGATTGAAAACCAGAGTGCAGGCGTTACAGAAGCCAGTGCCGCTGTAGAAGAGATGATTGGAAATATTAAGTCTGTAAATACTTCTGTAGATAAGATGGCACGTTCTTTTGAAGATTTACGCGCAAATGCTCAGAATGGTTTCCAAAAGCAGCAGGATGTTAATGAAAGAATCCATCAGATTGAAGACCAGTCTTCAATGCTTCAGGAAGCGAATACGGCAATTTCTGCCATTGCAGAACAGACAAATCTTCTTGCCATGAATGCGGCAATTGAAGCAGCTCATGCGGGCGAAGCAGGAAAGGGCTTTGCGGTTGTTGCAGATGAAATCAGAAAACTTTCAGAAACCTCTACGGCTCAGTCAAAGACGATCGGTGAACAGCTTGGAAATATTCAGGAATCAATTTTGAGTGTTGTAACGGCTTCTAATGAATCAAGTATGGCATTTGAAGCGGTTTCAAGCCAGATTGAGTCAACAGATGAACTTGTAATGCAGATTAAGGCTGCAATGCAGGAACAGAATGAAGGTTCACATCAGATTAGCGAAGCCCTTGCTTCAATGAACAACAGTACATCGGAAGTAAGAAATGCTTCTGCTGAAATGGCAGAAGGAAATAAGGCAATCCTTGAAGAAGTAAGGAATTTGCAGAGTTCTACGGCTGCAATAAAAGAAAGTATGAGTCAGATGTCTGCCGGTGCTACAAAGATTAATGAAACGGGAATTGCGCTTTCTGCAGTTTCTGAAAAGATTCAGAAATCTATCGATAAGATTGGCGCACAGATCGACCAGTTTAAGGTATAAGTAGAAGCATAAACTGTGACATGTATTTCGAGCGGCTGTTGTTTGCAACAGCCGCTCGGATTTTTAAAACTTGTATGAAATGCCGGCTTTTAATATACCTGTTGTAGGGAGGCTACCTTCTGCAAAAACATTAAAGCGCGAAAAATCAAGTTTTACGCCAAGATAGGTAAAGTCAAAAGCCTTGCTTGAGCCGTTCCCCGGAGAAGTAAGAATACCTGCGCTTGCAGAATGATATAGCTTGAAATGTTTAAATCCGTATTGAAGTGTTAGCTTTGGCTGTACAGAAAAAAGTTTTAGTGAACCAAACTGCTCATAAGAAACGAAAGCCCCTAATCCAAAGTGGTTTAAAAAGAAATGATTGTATCCGGAAGTCAGTGTATAACCGGAATCTTCCTTATCATCAATTTTGTCTCCCAGGGAAGCAAACGCTCCTGTAAAAATACCTATTAATGAAGGCGTTCCGGCTGTAAAATAAATTTCATTTTTATGATTTTCATTGGCAGCTGCGGTCCTGGAAAACACGCAGATACATAGACCTGTTAGGAAGGATAATGCTAAAAATCTTTTCATGGTTACACCTCTTAAATAGAAGTGTAACCAGAAAAATGTATAATTCAAAAAGTGCGGCTTTTTAACGACTTACTCAGTTGGTCTCTTTTTGAAGCTCTTGCTTTCAGTAATGGCCTGGCCTTCTCCGACCTGCTGCTCCATCATTGCCCTTACCTTTAATGGTAAGCCGAACAGTGTGATAAAGCCCTGGGCGTCGTGGTGGTCATACAAATCACCTGTTGTAAATGAAGCAATGCTTTCATTGTACAAACTGTATTTTGAATAAGAGCCTGCGCCGCGGATTGAACCCTTGTACAGCTTAAGGTTTACCCAGCCTGTGCATGTTTCCTGTGTCTTATCAACAAAAGCCATACATGCATCCATCAATGTTGTAAACCATTTGCCGTCGTAGATTAATTCGCTCATGCGCAAAGAAACCTGCTGCTTGTAGTGGTATGTATCACGGTCAAGACAAAGGTGATCCATCATTTCATGTGCGGCATACAGAATTGCTCCGCCTGGAGTTTCATAAACACCGCGGCTTTTCATACCTACACAGCGGTTTTCGCAGATGTCTACAAGACCAACGCCGTTTCTGCCGCCAATCTTGTTAAGCTCTGTCATAAGTTCCAGACCGTTCATCTTTTTGCCGTTTACGCTTACAGGGATACCTTTTACGAATTCAATCTTAACGTATTCGCCTGCTTCCGGAGCTTCTTCCGGGCAAACGGTATTTTTGAGCATGTGTTTGTAATTTGGTTCGTTTTCAGTCTTTTCAAGTTCCAGACCTTCGTGAGAAATATGCCAGATATTTTCATCACGTGAATAAGACTGGTCTTTTTTCATTGGAACTTCAAGGTTTCTGTCTTCAAGGAATTTAATTTCAGCATCGCGGCTGTCCATGTTCCATTTTGGATCACGCCATGCAGCAATTACGCGCAAGTCTGGTGCAAATGCCTTAATTGCAAGCTCAAAACGGATCTGGTCATTACCTTTTCCTGTTGCACCGTGGCAGATTGCTACAGCTTTTTCCTGACGTGCATATTCTACCAGGATTTTTCCAATTAATGGACGTGCTGTAGAAGTACCCAGAAGATACTGGTCTTCGTATTTGCAGTTTGCTTTCAAAGCCGGCCAGATATATTCTTCAATGTATTCCTGACGAGCGTCTACAACATAGCAGGCAGAAGCGCCGGTTTTGAGTGCGCGGCCTTTAATCAGTTCCCAGTCATCGCCCTGTCCAACATCAATACATACAGCGATTACATCGTAGTCATAATTTTCTTTAAGCCATGGAATGATAACTGTTGTATCAAGTCCACCAGAATAAGCCAAAATAACTTTATCTTTTGCCATAAAAATCTCCTGCTGTATACATTTTTTATGTTAAAAATGTATATTTATGCATAATAATCTAGCGAATTTTGCAAAATGTTGCAAGCGGCGGATTACCCTAAGCGCTCCGAGTGGCGCAGGAGCGCACCGCCGCGTCAACTTTTGCCCCTGCAAAAGTAAAACCCTGCTGCCGAAGGCGGAGGGCAGGTATTGCCAACCGCGGTGGACGGGTGTTGTTGACCGCGGAGAACGGGTGTTGTTGACCGCGGAGAACGGGTGTTGTTGACCGCGGAGAATGGGTATTGTTGACCGCGGTGACAAGCCCATTGTTAAAGCTATAACAATCCTATTGTTAAAGCTATAACAATCCTATTGTTAAAGCCGTAACAATCCCATTGGTAAAGCTGTAACAATCCCATTGGTAAAATATTTGCTAAAAATCATATTTTGCTTTATACTAATTAAGATTATTTTAGAGAAAAAAGTATGTACCGAATTAATAATACTACACATTTAAATAGGTGGGGGCAAAATAACCGTACCCTGCGAAACCGTCTTTTTAATTTCTGGTTTGTAACATATGCATTTATTTTAATATGTTTAATATCTGTTGTTTCATGTTCTAACATTTCAGATTCTGCTGCTTCAGGTGGAGGAACAACATCCGGCTCTGAAGTTATAATCTGCACCGGCAACGTTTCAACAACAGGAGCTGTTCCTGATAATGTTGCAGATATTTTATCTTCTGCGCTTGCTTCTACTTCTGCCGCATCATCTGCAAATCTTTCTAATTCAGGCGGCCTGATTTCCGCTGCCGGTCCGACCGTTGAAAATACATATACATATTTTGCAGAAGCCACTTACGAAGGTCTTACAACTCCTGTTACTGGCTCATTCAATGATACGACTCATCCTACTACATTTGAAATTGCCCTTGCTGCAGGAAAAACATGGACTGTAACCTGCGGAATTAAGAATGCGGCAGGCGATATTGTCCTTTCAGATTCTTATCCTGATTTTACTCCGACTCCTGCAAATTCAGTTATGAGCCATACTTTTATGCTCCAATATAATTCTTCAGGAACAGGCTCTATAAGTCTTGTAATGACTGCGGACTCTGTAATAACTCGTGTAATGGCAACCTGGTACTGTCTGTTTAGCGAAAATTGATTATGCAATTTAAAATCTTCTCTTCGAAAAAAGTTTAGATTGACGATTTAAAGAAAGCACTTTTATACTCTAAACAATTACGAAAGCGATTTAGTAAAACGGTTTAGGAAACCGTTTTCGCTTATGTAGTAAAGAGGAATATACAGTGCGTTATACGATTAAAGACATTGCAGCAGAAGCGAATGTTTCAGTTTCTACAGTTTCTAAATGCCTTAACGGATATTCTGATATAGGCGAAGAAACTAAAAAACTGGTTTTGCAGACAATTGAACGTATGGACTATGTTCCAAATACTTTTGCCCGTTATATTTCACATAATTCTACTTACGTAATTGGTCTTACTGTTCCTGATATTAAAGACCCTTATTCAGCACAGACAAACTTTGGAATTGAAACAGGTCTTATGGAGAAAAATTACGATTTGATTATTGGAAATCTTGATCGTAATGAAGAGCGTTTTTTGAAGTTTGTAAAAAAGGCAAGGGAAATGCGTTTTGACGGTCTTATCGTTACACCTGATAAATATTCCCCTGCTATTATAGAATCTTTGAACCGGCTTGATATTCCTGTTTTGTCGATTCGCCGGCGTCCGCCTAAAAACTGCTCAATTCCATATATCGACTGTGATCATCATGATACTGCAACACAAATGCTTGAGTATTTGTATAAAAAAGGTCACAGAAAAATTGCACATATCGTACTGCCTAATGAAGGCGGAATGTTTCGCAGTCAGGCTTATAAGGCATTCTGTAAAAAATATGAACTTGAATTAAGGCTTGCTGCAATTGATATTCCGGCCGGAATCCTTTCAAAGGGTGTAGAAAACGGAAGTCTTGGCTGTAAAGAAATTCTTGAAAAATGGCCTGATACAACAGCAATTTTCTGCGGAAGTGATTTTATCGCTTTGGGTGCAATGAATTATTTACGACAGATAAATCTTTCTGTACCGGAAGACATTTCCGTTGCAGGAATTGGTAATGTTGAAGTTGCCGAACTTTCCTGGTTCAATCTGACGACCATGGATGTTAACCGGTATGAAATGGGCAGGAAAGCGGCCCAGCTTATTTTAAACGGATTAAATGGAAAGCCTATTAAAAACACGCTGTTTCATTCAACTTTGGTTGAAAGGGGTAGTGTGCGTTCTATATGAAATTATTCCAGATATGGTTTTATAAGGAGGATTTATGAAAAAACTTATTGGAATGAGTATGCTGGTGGTTATGACTATTGGTTTGGTTTTTGCTGGTGGTAGTGCTGACAATTCTGGAGCAGCTGCTGGAGGTGTAAAACAGAAAAAACATGTTTCTATTTATACATGCAATGTTGAAGAAGAAGCTATTGCTTACTTTGAAGCATTTAAAAAAGAAACAGGTATTTCAGTTGATTATGTACGTTTGAGTGCAGGTGAATGTATTACCCGTATGGAAGCTGAAAAGGCTAATCCTCAGGTTTCTGTAATGCTCGGTGGTTCTGTAGATACAATTGTAAGTGCTTATGAAAAAGGTCTTATTGAAAAATATGTTTCACCAAAAATGACTGAAGTTCTTGATCAGTATAAGGACAATATGGATGGTATCTATACTCCTTATTCTTTGATTGTTACATGTTTTGCAAGCAACAAGAAACTTTTGAAGAAACTTGGAATTCCTGCTCCTACTTCATGGGAAGAACTTCTTCAGCCAAAACTTAAAGGCAATGTTTGTATGGCTCACCCGGCAACGTCCGGTGCCGCTTATACAGCATTCTCTTCTATGATTCAGTGTTTCCAGGAAAAAGCAGGTTTTGACTATCTTAAAAAACTTGACGGCAGCATTGTTCAGTATACAAAAGCAGGTGCTGCTCCAATTCGCATGGCAGGTCTTGAAGAAACAACAGTTGCTGTCTGCTACGACCTTGATGCACATACTGTAATTAACGATGGTTACGATCTTGAAATTACATATCCGAAAGAAGGAACAGGATATGAAATCAGTTGTGTTGAATTGATTAAAGGCGGAAAACCTGAAGAACAGGAAGCTGCAAAAGCCTTTATCGACTGGATGCTTTCAAAATCTGCTCAGAAAATGTGTACAGACAAATTCTACCGCTATCCAATTATCAAAGGTGTTCAGACAAATCCACAGATGGTTCCTTTCAAATCTTTGAAACTTCTTGATTATGACTTTGTATGGTCTGGCAAGAACAAGGTAAGACTTCTTGAAAGATTTGAAAACGAAGTTCGCTCTTCTGCAAATGTTTTGAAGTAATTTACGCAAGCTGTCCGGGAATGGAAGAAAATGCCGTTCCCGGCGGCTTGCCATGGACATTTTAATCGACTATGGGCTGCCTGTTTCTTTTCTGGCAGTCCATTTTGAAAACAGGATGAAAAATGAGTAATGATTTAAATAAAAAACTGCAGAAGCAAAGGGAATTAAGGATGCTTTTGGGGCAGCCTGGCCTTTTGGCTATAATTGTAGCAATTCTTCTTATCCTTTTGGTTTTCTGTATATTCCCTATAATAAAGCTGCTGTTTACATGTATGACAGATTCAGACGGTAATTTCAGTCTTGAATCGATTTTATATGTTCTTCAAAAAACAAATATCGGTCTTGCTTTATTTAACAGTGTAAAGCTAGGTATTTTTGTTGGTGTTATATCAACTGTTATTGGTTATTTATTTGCTTTTGCAATCAACAGAACGATGATTCCCGGAAAGAAATTCTTTCATCTGATTGCAATGCTTCCAATTCTTTCACCGCCTTTTGTAATTTCGCTTGCCATGATTATTCTTTTTGGCCGAAGCGGTGTAATTTCAAAAGGAATTTTAGGATTATTAGACAATAACGTTTATGGTTTTACTTCTCTTCTTATAGTACAGACTTTGGCAATGTTCCCTCTGGCCTATTTAAATATAAAAGGCGTTATGGAATCAATGGACAGTTCAGTTGAAAATGCTGCACGCTCTCTTGGAGCCGGCCGCTTAAAAACTTTTCTTTCTGTAACTTTGCCGCTTTCTCTGCCTGCTATTTTAAGTGCTTTTCTTATTGTTTTTGCCAAGTCGTTAAGTGATTTTGGAAACCCTCAGGTTCTGGCCGGAGATTTTGCAGTTCTTTCTGTTTCTGCTTATACCCAGATTACAGGACTTTATAATATCCGTACCGGCTCATTTATGGCCGTCAGTATTCTTATTCCAAGCATGCTTGCCTTCTTTATTCAAAAGTACTGGGTAGCGAAGAAAAGCTATGTAACAATTACAGGTAAACCGGTAGGGCAGGTTGATTATATAACCGAAAAGCCGATTGTAATTACCTTATTTTCCTTGTGTGTTGTCCTTGCTTTTATAATTCTTCTGTTCTATGGAACTGTTGTCTGGGTTTCGCTTGTAAAAACCTGGGGCGTAGACATGAGTTTTTCTTTGAAAAACTATCAGTTTGTATTTAAGAGCGGAACAGGTAAAAAAGCTTTAAGGGATACTTTGTTTTTGAGTATTATTGCAACTCCTATAACAGCCCTTCTTGGTATGGCAATTTCTTATCTGCTTGTAAGAAAAAAGTTCTTTGGCCGCAAGTTTATGGAAATGGCTTCTATGGTTCCGTTTGCAGTTCCTGGAATTGCGCTTGGTATCGGCTATGTAGTTTCATTCAATCAGAAACCTCTGCTTCTTACAGGAACAGCGATGATTATCATTGTTACTTTGGTTTTCAGAACTTTGTCGGTTGGTGTTGAAGCAGGTTCAAACAGTTTGCGCCAAGTTGATAAAAGTATAGAAGAAGCTTCTGCTATTTTGGGCGCAAACAATTTTACAACCTTTACAAGAATTTCACTCCCGATTATGAAGTCTGCACTTTTTACAGGTTTGTTAAATGCGTTTGTCCGCTCGATGACGAGTGTAAGTGCCGTAATCTTCCTTGTTTCTGTAAAATGGAATTTACTTACGGTTTCGATTATGTCAGCAATTGAATCTAACAAGCTTGGTCTTGCTTCTGCTTATTGTGTAATGCTTATGGCAATTGTTCTTGTTGTTATGATTTTGCTTGATGTTCTGGTTAATAAGTTGTTCAGCAGAAGACGGATTAGAAAGCACGTTTGAATAAGGAGTTTAAAATGAATGATAATTTTGGATTAGAGATACAAGATGTAAAAAAAGCTTTCCCTGTGTTTGGAAGCAAAGAAGAATTTTTTGCGGTTAACGGCATAAACCTGAAAGTAAAAGAGGGGGAACTTGTAACATTCCTTGGACCTTCAGGCTGCGGTAAAACAACAATGCTCCGTATGGTAGCAGGTTTTGAAATTCCAAGTGAAGGAAATATTATTCTTGGCGGAAAAGACGTTACACATTTGCCGCCGAATAAACGTAATGTCGGCATGATGTTCCAAAGTTATGCGCTTTTTCCGCACTTAGATGTTTTTGAAAACATTGCTTACGGTCTTCAGATTCAGAAGGTTTCGGAAAATGAAATTAAAAAGCGTGTTGTAGACATGATGGATTTGATGAAAATTACAGAATATGCAAACCGTATGCCTAATCAGATTTCCGGCGGACAGCAGCAGCGTGTAGCTCTTGCCCGTGCTGTTGTAACAAAACCTCAGGTTTTGCTTTTTGATGAACCGCTTTCAAATCTTGATGCAAAACTTCGCGAATACATGCGCGATGAACTTAGAAAAATTCAGATGGAAATCGGTATTACAAGTTTGTATGTTACTCACGACCAGAGCGAGGCAATGGCAATTTCTGACCGCGTTGTAATTATGCGCTCCGGAATTATTGAACAGCAGGGAACAAATCAGGATATTTATTCAAATCCTGTGAACAGCTTTGTTGCAAACTTTATGGGTAAGGCAAATTTCGTAGATGTTAAGTCGGCAAAAAAAATCTCTGGAACGGAGAAGGCTGAAGCTGAAGTGTTTGGAAAAACTCTTTCCATTAAATGTACACCGGATTTTGAAACAGGCGTCTGCTTAATCAGGCCGGAAGATATTCATTTTGATTCTGCAAGTGAATTAAAGGCTCGTGTTGTTCATGCTTCCTATTTTGGCAATATGGTTGAATACGAACTTGATATTCAAGGCAACCGTCTGTATATGACAGAATTCGGCAATACAACTAATATCATCCCGACAGGAAGCAGTGTAGGCGTTAAATTCAATATAGAAAAAATGCGTCTTTTACCGGATAAGAGGTAAGCATGGATTTACAGAATATTTTAGAAAGTGCAAAAGAAATAGCTTTAGAAGCCGGTAAAATGGTTCGCTCGAAATTAGACTCAGGCCACGAAATAAAATCAAAAGGGAAGTTTGATTTTGTAACGGATGTTGATAAGGCTTCTGAAAAGTTGATTTCTTCTTATGTAAAACGAAAGTTTCCTGAGCATCTGATTTTTGGCGAAGAAGCGGTTTCTTCCAGCGAAGAAGATGAAGATTCCCTGATAGATAGAATCCCGGATGATAAATATGTGTGGGTTGTTGATCCAATTGACGGAACCACCAATTTTATCCGTGGAATGCATCAGTATGCTATTTCTATTGGAATTGTAAAAAATAAACAGGTTGTTGCAGGCGTTGTTTACGACATTTCAATGGATGAACTGTTTTACACCATGCAGGGTAGTCCTTCTTATTGTAATGGAAATGTAATTCATGTTTCGGAAAATAAAAGGTTTGAAGATTCTATTGCTGTAACAAGCTTTCCTGTAGAAAATCTTGAAGCAAGGCAGATTCTGTTAAAGACTTTGATGGAAAAAGGAAATTCACTTTTAAGCCTTAGAATCTGGAACTGTGCCGCTATTGCAGCGGTAAGCCTTGCCTGCGGAAGAACTGATGTTTATGTTGAACCTGGAATTCATCTGTGGGATTTTTCTGCCGGCAAATTGCTTATAGAAAACGCTGGCGGTAAGTTTTTTGATTTCGCTGGTAAAGATTTCAATATGCACCAGCGAAATGTTATTGCAGCAAATCCATATCTTGCAGACGAAGTTGTAAAAATTGTTATGAATGCAGTTAATTCGTCCGGCAAAGTATGTTGAGCTATAAAAAGTTTTATTAAATTCCTATTCTCTTTGACTGCCTGAAATTATTCAGGCAGTCGTTTTCCCTAACAGCAACGGCCCTGAACTTTGCCGCCCCATTCTTTAGAATGCTCTTTTTCCCAGGCGATTGAAGCGTACGCAGTCCGAGCCCCGGCGTTGCTGGAACGTAAGCTCATATCATAAACTTCATTTATTACAGGTTCATTTATTTCTGTAATATCTGCTGCTACGGCTACATCTTTTACGGATTCCAGGGCAAGTTCAGAAGGTGTAAAATCCAAACTCATTTCAGGTACCTCGTTAATGTTTGGACTGGCGGATTCAATACTGCCTTTAGGCTTTATATAGAAAATCCCCATTTTAAGCTGTTTTTGCCCGTTAAGGAGCTCCGTTAATGTCCTTAACACTTTTTTACACCGTTAAGAGTCTTAACGGACCACGAGGAGAGACCTTTAAACCTCGCAAGGAGAGGGAATTAAACACTACTCTGTTAAAATTAGCGGACTATTGATATAATTCACCTGTGACACAAGTAGAGAAAATCAAAGAGTCTGTAAAAGCATGATGAATAGAATTAAAAGTTGCATAGAATGTATTTATGACAAACAAAAACAAATTTCCAGTGATGAAGAATATCTGAAGGAAATTAAAAAAATAATAGATTCAAGGGATGAAAACGACAAGCCGCCTTATCTTGTTTATCTATTTAATCAGGTGTATGAAAAACATTTTGGTAAGCGTCCTTCATTTAAAGAAATTAAAAAACAGTACAATAATCTGGTTCTTTCGATGGAATGTGATTTAAAGGAAAAAATAAATTCTTCAAATAATCCTGTTAGTACAGCATTTATGTATGCCCGGATAGGAAATTATATTGATTTTGGTGCAATGAATAATGTTGATAAAGATGCATTTCTTTCGTTGTTTGATAAAGCAGAAATCAGCAAAAAAGATAAAGGAACCTTAGATTCATTTATAAAGCAATGCAGTTCTGCAAAAAACTTTCTATTACTTGCAGATAATTGCGGTGAAATTGTTCTTGATAAGCTGTTTATTGAGCAGCTGAAAAATCATTTTAAAAATCTGAATGTAACGGTAATGGTAAGGGGTGGTGAAGCATCAAACGATGCTACCGTTGAAGATGCAGAACAGGCAGGACTTGATAAAATAGCAGATATAATCACAAACGGTTATCCTATTGCCGGAACTATTTATAATTTACTTCCTTCAATTTCCAGAAAAGCTTTTGACGATGCAGATGTAATACTTTCTAAAGGGCAGGGAAATTACGAATGTCTTTACGGACAAGGTTTTCATATTTTTTATTCTTTTTTGTGTAAGTGCGACCATTTTACAAATCAATTCAAAGTTCCCAAATTTACAGGAATCTTTACAGAGGAAAAATAAGCTCCTGTAAAAAATATTTTTGTAACTTTTTACCAGGTGTTTATTAGTGATTTTTGGGGCTGAGAGTATTGTTTAAGTCATCGGCAAGTGTTGTACGTAACCAGTTCATTTTATTTTCCATGTGAGTGGCAATACGTGCATACAGTTGGTCAAAATACGCTTGATTTAAATCTTCACCAAATAATGAACTCGGCGGAATGTTGAGTTCTGAACATATTTTTGAAATTAACGAAGCAGATGCAAACTGTGTACCCGTTTCTATTATAGAAAGATGTTTCTGAGATATTTCAAGCCTCTTTGAAAGTTCTGCTTGAGTAAGACCTGCAAGTTTCCTGTATTTCTGCAAATTTTTCCCGAACAGTTTGGGAATATCCAGTTCAGTTTCTTTCATAACAATATAATTATTACATTATGATGTTTATCTTGGAACTTTTAGAAAGGTAATAAATATTACTAATGAATATGTATTTTGTCTGTTTTTTATTGAAATGAGCGTACTCCTGAAGTAAAATATTACCTAAAAGATAGAAAAATCTACTTTCTTATTTGGGGGATGTTTTGAAAAAGGAACTTTATTTTTCTCTGGTGATTATTGCACTTTCATTTATTACATTATTTATTACGTCTTGTGAAACTTTAGATAAAATTGACTTTGAAGGTATAAAATCGCGGGGAACTGGTGGTACAGCTCAAGACTCTGCCGTCAATTCTGAAAAAGGTTCAAAATTCTCTTTTGGAAAAAGTTCAGTATATAAAATACCGGAAAATTATTTAGAAGCATATTCATATAGAACGGATAAAGCTGATAAAACTATACAGGCTTATATAAAAACAAAATCAATAGATTCTCTTAGAACAGCTAATCCTGATGGGTATGTAAAAAATATAGCCGCAAAAATAAATGAAACTGCAAAAAATGATTTTGAACGTGTAAAATTTGCTCATGATGCAATATGTCTTCTGGTATCTTATGATGCAAAGAATTTTTGGTCGGGTACAGTTCCGAATCAGGATTGGCAGAATGTTGTAAAAACTAAAACTGCGGTATGCGAAGGTTATTCAAATTTATTCCAGAAATTTTGTTCCGAACTAAAAATAAAATCTAAAAAAATAACTGGATATGCGCGTGGTGTTGGAACAGATATTTCAAATGAACAAAGCAAATTATCAAATCATGCCTGGAATTCTGTTTGTGTTTCTGATAATTGGTATTTAATTGATTGTACTTGGGATTCTGGTTATATGAGTGGAAAATCTTCAGTTCAGTCTTATACAACAGACTGGCTCTTTTTAAAGCCTGAATACTTTATTTATTCACATTTTCCTTCAGACTCTAAGAATCAACTGCTTAAAAAGCCTTTGACCGCAGAGGAATTTTCTGTATTGCCGGATTTCCGTCCTAAGTTATTTGAACTATCAGAGGGTTTAACTTCTATAAAGAAAATGAATAAGGTTGAAAACCTTTTTGACTTTGAATATAAGGTTAAGGATGGCTGGAATTTTACTTTTTCTGTAGGTGAACCTGGAAAAACAGAATTGAAAAACAGGGTTTTTACTGAAACTGATAATGGAAAAATCAATACGAAAATCAGTCTGCCTTTAGCCGGTAGATATATGGTTACTGTATTTTATACGGGAAAAAATGGAAAAGCAGGACATAGTTGCGGACAATTTATTATTGAATCTTCTAAGGACAGCAATATTCAGTATCCAACGCTTTTAAATACAACCTCAAAAAACGCGAAATTAATTTTACCAAAACAAGCCCCTTTGCAAACAGATGAAACGGTAAAGTTTGAAGTGTATGTATAGGACAGGTCTTTTGTTGCTGTTATTGCAGGACGCAGTTTAATTCAGCTGAAAAATGATGGTAAAGGTGTTTTTTCAGGTGACGTAATAATACCAAAAAGCATAAAGCAGGTTTCTATAGGGCTTTCAAAATCAGAACGCGGAAGTTATGAAACTCTTGCGGTATTTGATGTGAAGTAAGGATTGTTATTTCAGGAGATGTTATGATGAGGAAAATAATAGGCATTGCTTTTTTTAGTTTGTTTTTAACAGCATCCGTATTTTGTGAAATCAGGTACATTGAAATAGGCAGCAGCAACATATCTTCCATACTTATAAATGATATTGATGATTTTGAAGCTATTATAAATGAATACGGGATAAGAATAGGTTTCATTTCAAAAGATAAAGAAACATATGGTTTTTTGGATTATCCTAAAGGGGAAAATAAAACTGTTTATGTAATGGTAAACTCTGTTTATTTTTCTTTTAAGATGAATGGATACTCAACTTTAAGTGATTATAAAATTGGGAAAGAAAAGAATTTTAAAAATGGAGCTGATTATTATCAGGCTTTAAATAAAGGAATTAATTCATCGGAAATCTATTATTATTACATTAATAATCATTTTCATTCTGTTGATGATAGCAAAAATGCCTATAAAAATGGATTCAAAGATTCTGACACTTATTATGAAGCTGTAAAGGCTGGATATGCAAAGTTTTCTGAGTATGAAGAGTATCTGGATTATACACAGAGCGGATTTAGAAATAAATCAGACTGGCAGACAGCAAAGACTAAAGGCTTTTATTCAGGTCCAGAATATTATACAGCTGTAGAGAACGGCTTTTTAAATTATAAAGAATTTGATTCTGCTCGAAAAATAGGTTTAACGACAAATGAAGACTATCAGGAATTTAATAATATTGTCAGCAATATAGAAAAAATAATGAATGATAGAAATCTAAATAAAAAAAATGCAGTTATTTATTATTATATTCAAAACATTCCTAAAGGTGAAATGGGGCTTTCTGCATTATCAAGTACTTTGGTTTTAAATCATAATACGCAGAAGTCGGACTTTAAAAAAGCTATTAATTTTTGGTGCAGGGATATTAAGAATAATGATGCGAAAAACAGGAAAGATGTGGGGGCTCGAAATCAAGACAATTCTGTAGAATTTATTTTTTCACAAAGTTCTTTATCTGAATTCTTTAGTTCTGTGGATATATCATCACTGGGAACTTATAACTCTAAGACAGAAATCTTTATAAGAAAAAAGCAGTCAAAATGAAATGTATCAGATGTGGAAATAAACACATTAAAGCAGAACAACGGAAACTGTAGAACTTGATGCTCTGAGCGCTTAGCCTGAAAATTTGCAATATACCGATAGACGCTGTAAAATTATAAGGTGGTGGTTATAAGTAATCATCTTTAATGAAAAATACTGGAGGTCTTATTATGTCAAAAACGGCTATTATTACAGGCGGTTCACGTGGTATCGGAAAAGCAATGAGTGAAAAACTTGGAGAGCTTGGATACAACGTTGTTATTAATTACAGAAGTGATTCTTCAAAAGCTCTTTCTGAAAAAATTGCTTCTGAAATTTCTGCAAAATATAAAGTTGAAACTCTTGTTGTTCGTGCAGATGTTAGTAAATATGCAGATTGTGAACAGCTTGTAGATGCTGCCGTAAAAAAATTCGGTGATAATATTGATGTCCTTGTAAATAATGCAGGAATTACTAATAACAGTAATTGGATTGATATTACCCATGAAGCCTACGAAAGCGTAATTGCAACAAACCTTATGAGCGCATTACATATGACTCATTTGGTTTTGCCACACATGATAAATCATTCTTCAAAAGATTCTCAGTGTGTGATTGTTAATACTTCTTCTGTTGGTGGTATGACAGGTGTAATTAATCAGGCAGATTATTGTGCTTCTAAATCAGGTCTTATAGGTTTGACACGTGCTCTTGCTCTTGAATTTGCCGGGCGTGGTGTGCGCGTGAATGCAATTGCTCCTGGTATGATTATGACTGACATGCTTAGGGGAGTAAATCAGGATGAATTAAAGGCTTTGGCAGGAACTATTCCTGAAGGCTTTATCGGAGATGTTTCAGATATTGCAGGTGCTCTTGGCTATATCCTTACAGCTCCTTATGTAACAGGTCAGGTAATTTCTCCTAACGGAGGTTTCGTATTACAGTAAAAATAGTAACTGTATAGAATCTTTTGCTTTGCTGCGCCACATTCGCTGTAATTATAAAAAATGCACGAATGTGGCGCAGTTTTTTTATCACTTTTTTAATTCGCTTTTAACGGCTTTTAGCTGCAGCCGCCCTGTACTCTGCCGCCCCATTCTTTGGAATGCTCTTTTTCCCAGGCGATTGCCGCGTCAAAGTCTGCCTCCGGGGCACAGTTTCTTTCTATTTGTAAGGCGGTTGTGTGAAGCCGTTTTATACATTCTGATTTGTCTTTGTAACCGAGTTTTGATTTTTCGATGCTTTCGTGTAAAATCCGTATGGATTCATCGTATACTTTTAGCGGAACCGGGAACGGGTGTCCGTCTTTTCCGCCATGGGCAAAAGAAAAGCGGGCAGGATCGTTAAATCTTGAAGGCGTTCCGTATATAACTTCGCTTACAAGTGTCAGCGATTGAAGCGTACGCGGTCCGAGCCCCGGCGTTAAAAGCAGGGATTCAAAATCCTTTGGCTCAGATTCGTACGCGGTTGCAAGAACGGCTCCAAGGCGTTTTGTGTCTACGTCCTGAACGGTTACTTCATGGTGGCGCGGCATTATTATACTCCGGCTCTGGCTAAAAGTCAGCTGCCCGTCTTCGTTTTGTAAAAGGTCTTTCCCGCTGCCAGAGTCTTCGTGCCGTGCAATGTCCTTTATTTCCTTTATTAATTTGTCAGGATTTTCTTTTGAAAGTTCAAGTATTGAATCGCGGGTTTTTGCCGCCGTTTTATCAGTTAAGTTTAAAATCTTTCCGATGTTTTCGCCTGTAATTCCAGTATGCGGATTTTCTATAAATGAGCGCAGGTTTTGCGAGCACCAGTGATAGCGGCGGGCTGTCTTTGTCTGAACATTCATGCCCTGCTGTACTATAGTCCAGTCGCCGTCGCTTGTAAGAATGAAGTTATGCTGATAAAGCTGGAATCCGTCCTGAACGGCTGTGTTGTCAACCTTTGCGCATAGCTTACTTGTTTTTATAAGCTCATCCCCGTTAAGTCCTGCAATATTGCTTGCAATCTGCAGTTCTTCCGGAGTCCGCCTTGAATATTTTCCTCTTCCGCCGCAGACGCATATTCCCAGATCCTTTGCACGCGGATTAAGTCCGCGCTTTAGGGCATACATTACGCTTGTCGTAATTCCTGAAGAATGCCAGTCCATTCCCATTACCGCCCCAAATGACTGAAACCACAGCGGGTCGCTTAAGCGCACAAGAACTTCTTTTTTTCCGAAGTTATAGACAAGAGATTCTACGATTAAGGTTCCCATCTGCATCATGCGGTCGGCAAGCCATTTTGGCACTGTGCCGCCATGAAGCGGAAGGTCTGCGTGTCCGGTACTTTTCATTTTTACCCGATTATTTTTTTATCCTAAGAGCTCAGCCAAAGTATCCTGTAATAAGCTTATGCGCAACAGAACCTGGAGCAGGAATTGCAGGCAGGTTATTTTTGTCAAACCATAGGGCTTCTGAAATTTCATCTTCCTGAACTTTTATTTCGCCGCTATCGTATTCTGCACGAAATGCAAACATCAGCTGATCCGGAAACGGCCAGCTCTGGCTTCCAACGTAGCGGATATTTTTTACATTTATGCCGACTTCTTCTTTAACTTCGCGCCTTACGCACTGTTCGATGGTTTCTCCTGCTTCAACAAAGCCTGAAATACATGCGTATAAGTTTTGAATGCGATGAGCATGGCGTACAAGAAGATATTTATCTCCGTCACTTACAAGAACTATTATGCATGGTTCTATGCGTGGGAAAATTTCTGAATTGCATTTCGGACAGGCTTTTGCAGAAAGATTTTTTGCATCTGTAAGCTGTGTGCCGCATTTGGAACAGAAACGGGTGTTTTCCCGCCAGGAAAGTATGCTTTTTGCCCGTGAAGCAAGCTGAGTAAGGTTTTCATCAGCAGAATTATAAAAATCCCTTAACGGAATGAAAGTACAGTTTGCAGGGGTCGGGGAAGAGTCTTCAAGATTCATAGCTGAATAATTGTATTCAGGTTCTGCGTACCAGTCGTCTGCAACGTGCAAAGCCATGCATTTTCTTATTATTTCTTCGCTTGGCAGGATATATTTATCAGAGATTATAACATTGACTTTTGTGCTTGAACTGTTGTTCGCCTGATTGTCAGTCTTGCATTCAGAATCTGCGGCATCGTGCGCAGTTTTTTCGTGCACAGTTTTCTCGTGCGCTGTAATGTTTTCAAGAAGAATAGACTTTTCTCTGAATATAAAATGATTCTGGCAAAAAAAGTTATTTGAGTTACTTATGAACGACATGATTTGATTATAAAGCCATAAAGATAAAATAAAAAGTGGGATTTTGTAAATTGAGGTTATAATATAGGGTAGTGGGAAGGGAGGGCCGCTTTAATCGTAGTGTAAGCAGTTTAAGTAGTGTAAAAATGATTTTTTATGGCACTGTCTTAGTTTTTTAGTTCTTTGCCTTTTATCTGCATGACGGTGCTTCCCGGGAAAAGGATTTTTTATTGGAAAAAGTTATTTCTGAAAAAACAGCAGGAAGAAACGAAACCGCAAATTTGATTTACAAAGCAGATGCTGAAGCAAATATTTCGGATAAAAAAAAGATTCTTGTTGTTGATGACAATGAAGTTAACTGCAAAATCTTAAAGCACATCCTTGAAGGTGACTATATTGTTCTTGAGGCTTTTAACGGCAGAAATGCTCTTGAAGTTCTTGAAAAAAATATAGATATTTCGCTCATCCTTCTTGATATAACTATGCCCGTTATGGACGGGCATGAATTCCTGAAAAATATGTCTGCAAATCCAAAGTTTTTTGGAATCCCTGTAATAGTAACAACAGCCAGTAATACGGTTCAGGATGAAATTACCTGTCTTGGAGAAGGTGCAACGGATTTTATAATAAAGCCATATAATCCGGAAATCGTAAAACACAGGGTAAAAAGTATTTTGCGTCTTTGCGAAACTTCAAGGCTTCTTTCTATTTTGGAATATGACCAGCTGACCGGTTTTTTTAGCAGGGATGCCTTTTATCAGCATGCATCTACGGAAATAAAGAATAATCCTGAAACAAAATATGATGTAATTTGCTGCGATATCTGCGGATTTAAGATTATAAACGAAATGCATGGTCGGGAACAAAGTGATTTACTCCTTCAATGCATTGCAAATCTTTTGAAAGAAGTATTCAACGGAGAAGAAATCCTTTGCGGCCGCCTTGATACAGATGTTTTTGCAGTGTGCCGTAAAAATTACGGAATTCTTTCTGACAGTTTTTTTGACATTTTTTTTCATAAACTTTTTGACTGTTCGCCTGTAAAAGAAGTTGTGGTAAAATTCGGCGTTTACCATAATATTGATAGAAATCTTCCTGTTCCAAGAATCTGCTCAAGAGCACTGCTTTCTATCGATCAGATAAAGAAGGATAGAAATAATCATGTTTCATTCTTTATGGATTGGGAGAAAAAGCAGGAACTTTTGAACAGCTTTGAAAGTGCCTTGAAAAAGCGTCAGTTTAAGCTTTATCTACAGGCTAAATGGGACATTATTGATGACTGTTTAGGCGGAGCGGAAGCCCTTGTGCGCTGGACTGTTTCTAAAGATAAAACGATTTTACCGAATGAGTTTATTCCTTTATTTGAAGAAACCGGAATTATAACTCAACTTGATTTTTACATGTGGGAAGAAGTGTGCAGACTTTTGTACAGGTGGCGTGCAACAGGAAAGAAACTTGTGCCGATTTCTGTAAATATGTCGCGGCATGATATAAATACCCCGGATCTTGTTGAGCGTATTCAGCAGATGGTTGAAAGTTATGATTTGCCGCCTGAAATGATTCATTTTGAAATACTTGAGCGTGCCTATGCCGAAACTCCTGAAACCCTTATAGAAGTATGCACTAAGCTGCGCCAGCTTG
>JAEEWW010000128.1 GCA_016287815.1 Treponema sp.
GATTGAAATCGGCTCGTTTACGGAATAGCAAAGATTATAAATCCATCGGAGAGTATAAAGATGCTTGAACTTGCAAAAGATTTTGAACTCGTAAGAGAAAAGTACATCAATGTGATTGAAAATACCCCCGGCATGGAAGAATATGCCCGCTGGGTTTGTGGTCAGCATCCAACCGATGCAATGCTTAAATCTTACATCGAAAATAACGAGATGTATTTTTACATTGACGACGGAAATCTTGTCGGGATGATTGCAATAGTAATGCATCAGAATGATGATTACAAAACGGTTGCGTGGGATCGGGAGCTTAGAAACGATGAAGTTTCAACATTGCACATTCTTGCTGTGTGCCCGGAATATCAAAAAAAGGGGTACGGAGTAAAAATTCTTGAAGCGGCTGTGGAACTTTCCCGCAAAAATGGTAAAAAAGCTGTTCGCTTCGATGCGCTCAAATCAAATATCCCGGCTCAGAAAATGTACGAAAGATATGGCTTTAAATTTCGTGGTATTCAGAAGTTGTATTACGAAAATACAGGCTGGGCAGATTTTCTGTTCTATGAAATGAATATTGATGAAGATGAGAAATAAGTCTATGGATTATAGGTTTGCGACAGAAAAGGATATGGCTCTTATCCTTCAGTTTATAAAAGAACTTGCATCTTATGAGAAAATGCTTTGCGAAGTTGTGGCTGAAGAGGCAACTTTAAGGGAATGGATTTTTGAAAAGCAGAAGGCCGAAGTAATCTTTGCGCTTGAAGACGAAAAGGAAGTGGGCTTTGCCTTGTTTTTTCATAATTTTTCTACATTTTTGGGGCGCGCCGGCCTTTATCTTGAAGATTTGTACGTGAAGCCAGAATACCGTGGCAAAGGTTATGGAAAGGCCTTGATTCAAACGCTTGCAAAAATCGCCCTTGAGCGTGGATGCGGTCGCCTTGAATGGTGGTGCCTGGACTGGAACAAGACGAGCATTGATTTTTATCTTTCGCTCGGAGCCGAGCCAATGAAAGATTGGACTGTCTACCGTATAGCAGGTGACACGCTCAAATCGCTTGGAAGCGAAAAAGTTTCATGGAACCAAGAATTATGATTCGTGTATTATCATCGAATGAAATTCCTTTGGCATTGGAACTTGCATGGAAAGTTTTCTTTGAATATGAGTCGCCGGATTATTCTGCTGAGGGCACTGAAGAATTTCGAAAGACCATTCATGATCCTGTATATTTAAGTGGCCTTGACTATTACGGAACCTTTGATGAAAGTAAACTTGTCGCGATCTGCGCCATAAGGGGAGAAAAAAGACATATTTGCTTTATGTTTGTGGACGGAAGTTATCACAGACGGGGCATTGGAAGCAGTTTGATTCGCCATGTTCTGAACGAATACAAGGGTGAGACAGTCACGCTCAATTCTTCACCATATGGCTTGCCTTTTTATAAGGCTGTCGGTTTTGTCCCGACGGAAGAAGAAAAAACAGTCAACGGAATCCGCTTTACGCCCATGAAATACTCAGAAACGTAGGATAAGTTTATGCGAAACAAAATTATTTTACTGACCTTTTTTCTGATATCTGTGTTTTTTTATGGATGCTCAACAACAGCTCGACGTGCATTTGTTCGGCGAGACGCGAGCGTTAAGGATTATTTGTATTTTCCAAGCCGGGAAGTTGCGGCCAGCGAGACTCCTAAGCCTTTTGTGCGAGAAATAGACAATAGTATAGAAGAAATGCTCAAAAAAGAGTTTGAAACTGACGATTTAGAAAACTTTATAGCCAAAACTAAGACACAAGCCCTGTTGGTTATTAAGGGAAATTTGATTCTTCTTGAAAAATATGGCAGGGGCTATAACGAGTCTTCAATCGTAACGTCTTTTTCAGTGGCAAAAAGCTTTGACTCTGCCATGATTGGTACTTTGATTGACGCAGGAAAAATCTTTAGCGTTGACGAGCCAATCACCACGTATCTTCCAGAACTTCTGGAGCGTGACGAGCGGTTTTCAAAAATCACAATCAGGCACCTTATTACGATGTCATCTGGCATTTTGTATTCAGAAGGCTTTTCCCGCTACGATGATACAAAAACGTATTTCAATCCGGACTTACGAAACCTTGCCCTTACAGGCACTGTGATTGATGGAGAGCCGGCCATCCATTTTCTTTACAACAATTATAACCCGATTCTTCTAGGGCTCATTATCGAGCGGGTGAGCGGTGAGTCCGTAAGCTCGTATCTGAGCCGTTCAATCTGGTCAAAAATCGGCACAGAATCAAACGCAAGCTGGAGCCTTGACAGTGACGATGACGCATTCGAGAAAATGGAAAGCGGTATCAACGCGCGGGCAGTAGATTTTGCCAAATTTGGCTGCCTGTATCGTGACGGAGGCGTTTTTGACGGATCAGTTGTTGTCAGTAAAAAATGGATTGAAGAATCACTCTCGCCCGGGAATGGCAAAAACGACAGCGAATATTACAGCGATCCGTTTGGAAAGACAATCTTTGGCGGGGCTTGTAATAACGGCGGTTTCTACGGCTTTCACTGGTATGTGATGAATCGGCCGGATGCAGAAAGCGACTTTTTTGCCTACGGAAACAAAGGCCAGTTTATCTACATTTCACCAGTCGCAAACACTGTTATTGTGAGGTTTGGCGAAAAGTATGGCATGGATGGCTGGAAATATATAGAAGCATTTTACAATTTGAACACAAGTATTAGTGCTAAAAAACGAGGAGAGCTTGATATAAAATGAGTAAATACGAACCTTTATGGAACTGGATAAAAAAGAACGGTACAGAAAATTTCAGCTTGAGTTTTGATGAAATGGAAAAAATTGAAGGCTTTCCAATTGATCATTCTTTTTTGACATTCAAAAAAGAACTTTCTGAATATGGCTTCAAAGTCGGTAAAATCTCGCTGAAAGAAAAAACTGTAGCGTTTGAAAAAAATTAGGAGATTTTCAAAATGATACTTCAAAAATTGCCTTATGAACTTACGGTTTGTAAACTTGGTTCAGAAAAAGATTTTCAGCAGGTTCTTCTGAATTCTGATTTTTACTTTATCGGAAAAACGGACGAAGAGCTTTCCCTTGTATGTCGCACAGAAGATGTTCCCCAAAACACAACAGAACGCGATGACGGCTGGCGTGGGTTTAGAATTCAGGGAACGCTTGATTTTTCGCTTATCGGAATTCTTTCAAAAATCTCAGGCATTCTTGCAGAAAATAAAATCGGGATTTTTGCTGTTTCAACTTTCAACACAGACTATATTCTTGTCAAAAAAGAGAACTTTGACCGTGCAATTGAAGCTCTTGCCAAAGCAGATTATATTATTGAAAATCGTTATAATTAAAATATTATCCGAATATAAGTGCGAAATAACGCCATCGGAGCGGAGTAGTTAAGATGAAAAAGTTAATTGTTTATTATTCAATGGATGGAAATACGCAGTATATAGCAGAAAAAATGGCTGAACGTTTTGGATCAGATTCAGAGCTATTGCGCCTTGTACCAAAAAAAGCATATTTGGATAAAGGCTTTGCAAAGTATGTCTGGGGCGGAAAAAGTGCCATAATGGGTGAAAAACCTGTGCTTGAACCGTATTCTGTAGATTTTTCGCTTTACGATGAAATCATTATAGGTTTTCCTGTTTGGGCAGGCACATTTGCTCCTCCTGTCAGAACTTTTGTCTTTGAAAATAAAGAAAAGCTTCAGAAAAAGAAGATTTCTGTTTATGCCTGTCAGGCTGGCGATGGTGCTGAAAAGGCAATATCAAAATTAAAGGATTTTCTTGGTATAGCTGACTTTTCTGCAACAGCAGTATTCCTGGACCCAAAAACAAAACCTTCAGAAAAGAATAACAATATACTTGAAGAATTCTGCAATAAGGAAAAATAATCATGTGGAAAGAATTTATCCGCCCTGTTACAAACGCTGATGCTGCAAAACTTCTGGATATTTATTCCTATTATGTGAAAAACACGGCAATCACTTTTGAATATGATGTTCCTTCTGTTGAAGAATTTGAAAGCCGCATTGAAGCAATTACGCAGAAATTTCCCTATATTTGTGTTGAAAAAGACGGGAAGATTCTGGCATATGCCTATGCGAACACCTTTAAGCCCCGTCAGGCCTATCAGTGGAATGTGGAACTTTCTATTTATGTTGAAAAATCTGCCCGAAAAACGGGCCTTGGCCGTGCCTTGTATGAAACTCTTGAAGCTGAGCTTAAAAAACAGGGAATCATCAACCTTTATGCCTGCATCGGTGTTCCGAATGAAACCGAAGATGAATACCTTAATTTCAACAGTCAGAAATTCCACGAGCACATGGGTTTTAAGACAGTTGGTACATTTAAAAATTGCGGCAAAAAGTTTGACCGCTGGTATGCCATGATCTGGATGGGAAAAATTATCGGCGAACACAAGTAGCCGAAAAGCTGGGCTGCCTGAAAATACATCAGACAGCCTTTTTTTTATTCGTTCAAAATCCA
>JAEEWW010000129.1 GCA_016287815.1 Treponema sp.
GAGTGTGTAACCTGTATGTTCGTGTATTTCGTGGCTTTCGCTGTTTTTGCCAGATTTTCCGTTATTTGTGTTTTTGTGGCCGCAGAGTGGAATTTCAAGATTTACAGAATCTGGTATTACAGGCTGTTCACATTCTGAATTTCTATCTGACGATGAGTTTTCTGCTGACAGCACTTGCCATTCAGCGACATCAATTTTTTCTTTATAAGAGACGAAAAATAGCGCAGCAAACAGAACAATTAAGAAAAGAAAAAATACTTTTGTGGAATTCTTTTTTGTTCGCCGTGATTTTCGAGTTTTCTTTGCCATGTTTTTATTTTACAAAGATTTTGCAAGAAGGCATACACCTTCAACAATTGCCTTGTGCTCTTGTGGGGCAATGCGCTCGTAAAGTGTGTCAGGTGTGTCGCCTGGCATTACAGGAACTTTTTTCTGAATTAAAATACGGCCTGTATCACAGCCGGAATCTACAAGGTGAACGGTACAGCCGCTTTCTTTTTCGCCTGCGGCAAGAACTGCTTCGTGTACGTGATGTCCCCACATACCTTCGCCGCCGAATTTTGGAAGCAGGGCAGGGTGCAGGTTTACGATTTTTCCTGAATATTCTTTGATTATGTTACCGCCAAGGACTGTAAGCCAGCCTGCAAGAACGATTGCGTCAATTTTATATTTGCGGCAGTTTTCAAGAACCCGGTCAGAAATTGCAAAGCGTTTTTCATCGCGGCTGGCAAGCTTTGCCTTTTCAGCGCCCATAATAGAATAAGAACTTACAAGCTCTGTCGGAATAGCAGCCTTTTTTGCGCGCTCGAGGGCAAAAGCATTTTTTCTGTCGCTCATTACAACGCAGATTTTATACGGACAAGTTTCGCCTGCTTTTTTCTGCGAAGCTTCAAAGTCAATTAACGCCTGTAAGTTTGTTCCGCCTCCAGATACCAAAACCGCAATGTTCATTTTTACCGTTAGTCCTCAAAAATAACGCTGTCTTTTTGACCTTTTACTTCGCCTTTTGCGTATTCTACGCGGCCAAGCTTGTAGGCTTTTAAATCCGGGCTGTCTTTACGGCTGTATTTTGAAGCGTTTTTGTTGAATGTTTCAAGAATAGCATCTGCCTTGTCTTTGCTTACGGCAAGAATAAAGCCGATTCCCATATTGAATGTGTTGAAAACTTTATCTTCTTCAGCTCCGCGTTTAATCAGTTCCTTAAATACCGGAAGAATTTCCCAGCTGTTTTTCTTTATGATAGAAATAAGCTGTTTTTCGCCTGCCTGTGCTTTTTTGTACATGCGCGGAATGTTTTCATAGAAGCCGCCGCCTGTAACGTGAACCATTCCATGAACGCTTTCGCGGAAATCTTTAAGAACTTCCATAACAGGGCGAACATAAATGCGTGTCGGTGTTAAAAGAACTTCACCGATTGTTTTTCCGGTATCTTTTCCGTCAACTATGAATTTATCGTTAAAATCTGTTACAAGTTTGCGTACAAGTGAAAATCCGTTTGAATGAACGCCGGTAGAAGAAAGACCAATAAGAACATCGCCTTCCTCAATTTTTTCACCTGTAATCATTTCATCTTTTTCGCCAACGCCTACGCCAAAGCCTGCAAGGTCGTATTTGCCTTTGTCATAAAAGCCCGGCATTTCGGCAGTTTCGCCGCCAAGCAGGGCACAGCCTGTATCTACACAACCGTCTGCAACGCCCTTTACAAGTTCTGCTGCAACATCAGCATCAAGGTTTCCGCAGGCAATATAATCAAGGAAGAAAAGCGGTTGAACGCCGGAGCAAAGAATGTCATTTACGCTCATGGCAACGCAGTCAATGCCGACTGTGTCGTATTTTTTTAATTTGAAGGCAATATCAAGTTTTGTTCCAACGCCGTCAGTTCCGCTTACCATAACAGGATTTTTAAGCCCGGCAGGAACTGCGAACATTCCGTTAAAACTGCCTAAGCCTGTAAGAAGGCCTGGAATTGCAGTTCTTTTTGCGTGTTCCTTGTATTTGTCTACGGCGCGGTAGCCTTCTTCAACATCAACACCAGCTTCTTTGTAATTAATTGTTGCCATTTGCTCTTCCTTATTTCCTTAATTATTTATTTCTTTTCAAATGATTTTCCGTTAAGTTCACCGGGAACCGGAATAGGATATTCGCCTGTAAAGCAGCCTTTGCAATAGCCGTACTGTTCCGGGTTACATTCGCGCAAAGCTTCAAGCATTCCTTCAGGAGAAATAAAAGCAAGTGAATCTGCTCCTATTTCCTTGCGGATTTCTTCAACATCGTGTGTGCTTGAAATAAGTTCTGCACGGCTTGGAGTGTCAATTCCAAAATAGCACGGGAATTTTACAGGCGGACTAGAAACCCTGAAGTGAACTTCTTTTGCACCGGCTCTGCGTAAAATCTGTATCAGGCGGCGGCTTGTTGTTCCGCGTACAATAGAATCATCTATTATAACTACGCGTTTGCCGTTTATGTCGCTTTTATTTGCGTTTAATTTTACAAATACCATGTTTTCGCGCTCTTTCTGCGTTGGTGCAATAAATGAGCGGCCGATGTATTTGTTTTTGATGATTCCCATTGCAAACGGAATTCCTGAAGCTCTTGAATAACCGATTGCAGAGCCGATTCCGCTGTCCGGAACGCCTACAACAACATCAGCCGGAACGCCGCTTTCTGTTGCAAGAACTTCACCCATTTTTATTCTTGCTTCCTGAACTCCAATCTGGTCGATTATAGAATCAGGACGTGCAAAATAAATGTATTCAAAAATGCAGGAACGTTTTGAGGTGCGCTCGCCGAATTCAAATGAAAGAACGCCGTCATTGTTTATGATTACAATTTCACCCGGATTTATGTCGCGCACCAAAGTTCCGTTTACGGCATCGATTGCGCTGCTTTCGCTTGCAAGCATCCAGCCGTTTTCTACTTTGCCAAGACAAAGCGGACGGATTCCGTTAGGGTCCCGCGCACCAATCAGCGCATTTTCCGTCATTACACAAAGAGAAAATGAACCTTTTATCATCTGGATTGTGTCCGTTAAGGCTTTTTCCAGACCTTTTTTATATGATTTTGCAATAAGTTTAAGAATTACTTCTGTGTCGCTTGTAGAATTGAATGTTGAACCTGTTTCCTGAAGCATTTCAAGCAAAGGTTCATAATTTGTAAGTTGTCCGTTATGGGCAATCGCAATTGAACCGAGTTTTGAATCAACAACCATCGGCTGGGCATTTTCAATTCCTTTGGAACCGTTAGTTGCATAGCGTACATGACCGATTGCCATTTTACCCTTAAGTTCTTCAAGATGATGAGGTTTAAAAACTTCTGCAACAAGTCCCATGTCCTTGCGGGTTTTTATTTTGCCGTCGCATAAAACAGAAATGCCTGCGCTTTCCTGACCTCTGTGCTGAAGACAGTAGAGCCCGTAATAAACCATTGTTGCCGCATTCATCTGATTTTCAGATTCTGCAATTGGCTTTCCGTTTTCATCTACAGTTTTTAGAAAAACGCCTGCAACGCCGCATTCATCGCGAAGCTTATCTTCTTCAGGCGAAAAAATGTTTTCTTCAAAACTCATAATTCAACTCCGCGTCCGCCGTTTTCTAAAGAATCTTCTATCATCTTTTTTCTGAAGTCCTTTAATTTTTCTCTAAGTTCAGGATATTTAATAGAAAGAATTTCTACAGCAAGGTAAGCCGCATTTGCTGCGCTTCCGATACCGACTGTTGCAACAGGAACTTTTGGCGGCATCTGTACAATAGATAAAAGAGCGTCAATTCCTGCAAGTCCGTTAGAAACAGAAGAAACACATTCAAGCGGAACGCCGATTACAGGTAAAGCCGTCATGGAAGCAATTACACCGGGAAGGGCAGCTGCAAGACCAGCGCCGGCTATAAAAACTTCGGCTCCGTTTTTTTCAGCCTGTTCTACAGTCTGTTTAAGCAACTCGCCTGAGCGGTGTGCAGAAAGAATGAAGGCTTCATAATCAACGCCAAACTGTTTAAGGACAGGGGCTGCTTTTTTCATTGTGTCAGTATCTGATTTTGAACCGAAGAAGATTGCGACTTTCAAAGCGTTTTTACCTCCGCAAAGAATGCCAGCGGTCATAATATCGTGGGCAGGAACTATAGCACAAACGATAATCCCAGTTCATAGTCAGTCATAAGGGCGACTGGTAGAAACGTTCTGCCCCGAAAATCATTTTTATGATTTGTACACGCAGAATATATATGAACCGCCGATAAATAGTTTCTAAAAGAAAAAAGCTTTCCATGCTGCAATGCTGCACACGGAAAGCTATTGACGCATGGCAGAGTCGAACTGCCGACAACCTGCTTAGAAGGCAGGTGCTCTATCCAGCTGAGCTAAAGCGCCATACATTTTGCAAGCAAAATGTACGTAGAATATACAGTAAAATGAACACTTCATCAAGTAGTTTATTCTTCCTGC
>JAEEWW010000130.1 GCA_016287815.1 Treponema sp.
CCCGCAGTAATTCAAAACGAAAATCACATCAAATACCAGAACAATAGTCTAAGGGACTGGGCGTCAAAAAAAAGAATCTACATAGAAAGCTATTATCCTTTCGGCGGTAGAGGCCACACAGCAGAGCATCTGAAAAATCCTCATGTTCTGGAAATTGCAAAGAAACACAATAAAACAGCCGCACAAATAATTGTACGCTGGCATTTACAGGCAGGTTACATCGCAATACCGGGCAGCAGCAATCCTTCCCACATTGCAGAAAATTTTAATGTCTGGGATTTTCAGCTGACAGATTCTGAAATGAAAGAACTTACAAAACTGAACACTGGAAAACGGTATGAAAACTGGTAAACACAAGAGGAACTTTATGAAAAAACTATCAGCTTTTTTAATCACACTTTTGGGAATGTTCACAATGACAGCTGCGGCAACATTCAGTCCCCCTGGCTCCGACTTCGTTCTTATAAAAGGCGGCTCCTTTACAATGGGAAGTCCCGAAAGCGAAGACTGGCGCAGCAATGATGAGACTCAGCACAGTGTTACTGTCGCTTCTTTTTACATGGCAAAGTTTGAAGTTAGTCAAAAAGAGTGGCGCGAAATTACAGGAAAAAATCCTTCTAACTTTTCGGGAGACAAGCTTCCTGTAGAAAGTATCACCTGGCTGGAAGCAATTGATTTTTGCAACGCCTTGAGTAAGCGCGACGGACGAACTCCTGTTTACACAATTACAGACGGAGGCAATACAGTCACCTGGAACAGAAGCGCAAACGGTTACCGTCTTCCAACCGAAGCTGAATGGGAATATGCAGCCCGTGCCGGAAGCACAACTCCATTTTATTCCCGCAAGGTTCCCGGTGCCGAGGATGTAAACTTTTACGGGCACTATCCATACCAGATTGAACAGAATTATTTTAATGACGAAGTTCTGGAAACCCGCCCTGGACTTTACCGCGGAAAAACTGTAGAAGTTGGAAGCTTTAAGGCAAATCCTAACGGGCTTTACGATATCTATGGAAATGTTGGTGAATGGTGCTTTGATTATTATGGCGACTATGATAAGAGTGCGCAGTCAAACCCGGCCGGTGCAAGTGAAGGGACTCGCCGAGTTTATCGTGGCGGCGGCTGGAACGACTTTGGAAAAAATCTTCGTTCTGCTTACCGTGCTGCAATGCCTCAAAACAACAGCGCCTACAATGTTGGTCTTCGTCTTGCCTGCAATGCAGATGACAGTGTAAAAGGTACAATCACAACCCGCGAAGCCGCCAATACCGGTGCAAAAAAATCAGCCGGCAGCGGCAAAGCTCTTATCATTTTTTATTCCTGGAGCGGAAACACCCGCGGAGTTGCCCGTGAAATTGCCCGCCAGACAGGCTTTGACAGCATAGAGCTTGAACTTGTAAAACCGTATTCCAGCGATTACAACACAGTTTTAAATCAGGCTCAAAGAGACCAGCACAAGCAGGCCCGACCTGAGCTCAAAACAAAAATAGACAGCAAAAAATGGGCAGAATATGATACAATAATATTAGGCTATCCTAACTGGTGGGCAAGCATTCCAATGCCGATAGCAACCCTTCTGGAAAGCTACGATTTTTCGGGAAAAACAATTATGCCATTCTGTTCACACGGAGGCGGAAGATTCGGCCAGAGCCTTACGGCAATTTCAAAGCTTGCACCAAAGGCAACTTTGACTGCCGGTCTTTCAATCCATTATTCGGGCGGATCTTCGCTTTCAAAAGATGTAGAAAAATGGCTTAAAAAAGTACAGAGGTAAAAAGTGAATTTTGAATCCGTCATCGTAGGGATCGCCTCCCTTGTAATCATTGGCATTTTCCATCCGATTGTAATCAAGGCGGAATATTATTTTTCTGCCAGGGTGTGGTGGTTCTTTGCTATGGCCGGGCTTGGTTTTATTTTTGCAGCGCTTTTTACACACGGAATCTTTTCTTATATTCTTGCGATTTTAGGGACGACATGTCTTTGGTGTATTGTTGAACTGTTTCACCAGAAAAAGCGGGTAGAAAAAGGCTGGTTTCCCAAAAATCCTAAAAGGGGTAAGCACAAACAATGAATAAATTACATAAAATCAGAATGCCTGTCGACATCACAATGACAATTCTTTCCATCATACTCATGGGCGGAAATTACCTTTTCCCGGCGGACATCATTCATGAAATCTTAGGCGCGGGGCTTTTTATTCTCTGGGGTGTCCACATCACGCTGAACCGCCGCTGGTACTCTGCTATCTTCAAAGGAAAATACAACCCATACCGCATAATGCAGACTGTCATCAATTGCGGCATCTTGATTTGTACAGTCTTTTTAATGATAAGCGGAATCATCCTTTCAAATCACCTTTTTACTTTTCTGAACATCCAGAGCGGACTGGGATTTGCCCGCATTGCCCATCTTCTTGCAAGTCACTGGTATTATCTTTTTATGTCCATGCACATCGGCATGCACGTGGGAATGATTGCGAATAAAATCGCCCAAAAAAAAGACGCCTCAAAAGAAAGTTCAAACCAAGAAAGCCAGCTGCAAAACTCAGCCCGAAAAATCATCTTCAATATCCTCCTCGCAATCGACTGTGGTTACGGTCTTTACGCCTTCATAATCCGCGGAGTCTGGAAGTACCTGATTTTGCAGCAGCAGTTTTTCTTCTTTGATTTAGAACGTGGCTATATACTCTTTGTAATCGACTACATTTCAATTATCATACTATTTGCGACAATTTCACATTTGGTAGCAGCAAGATTAAAAAAGAACCGCTAAATCTGGAGGAAAAATGGCAATTACAGTAAATCTTCGTTACACAGGAAAAAATGGTGCAGCACAGGCTTTTGCCCGCGAAATGATTTCCAGCGGCACAGTTGAAAAAATCCGCTCAGAAAAAGGAAACCTCCGCTATGAATATTATCTGCCCTTTGGCGATGAAAAAGCAGCCGGTGAGAACAGCAGCGAAACCATCCTCTTAATCGACTCCTGGGAAAATCAGGAAGCAATTGATTTGCATCACGCCTCTCCAATGATGAAAACAATCGCCGAACTTCGCGAAAAATACGACCTTCATATGACAATTGAACGTTTTGTTTCAGATGGTAAAATCCCGGAGCAGGACAAAACATTTATAAGAAGATGATATTGCAATCTGCCTTGTAGGATTGTATTTTATTAATAGAAAGTAAGGAGTGTCATTATGTTTAGACCAATGAGAAGATTCAAGCAGCAGATTGCAGATAGCGAATGCAAAGAGATTTTGAAAAACGAAAAACGCGGGGTTCTTTCTCTTTTGGGCGATGACGGATATCCTTACGGACTTCCCCTTTCACACCTTTACAGCGAAGAAGACAATAAGATTTATTTTCACGGTGCAAAAGAAGGCCACAAAATCGATGCCATCAAAAATTACGACAAGGCAAGTTTCTGTGTTTACGATTCAGGCTACCGCAAGGAAGGCGAATGGGCGCTGAATATCAACAGTGTAATCGTTTTTGGAAAAATCCGCCTTGTGACAGATCCGGAACTTACCCGTAAAATCTGCACAAAGCTGGTTCAGAAGTTTACAGATGACCAGGCCTATCTTGAAAAAGAACTTACAAATGCCCTGCCACGCGTTCAGTGCCTTGAACTTGAAATTGAACACATGACAGGAAAGCTGGTAAATGAATCATAAAATTATTTACCCCTGAAGCCCTTCATCCCATTTTCCAGCAGAGTCGTTGAAAGCTCAATCATTTCTTCCATAGGAATCTTACGTCCGTCGGCAACCCACTGGCGGTAAAGCAGAACTACGCAGTTATTAAGAGTCAAAAGAATGTTGCGCACGCTCTGCTCTATTCCTTTCAGAGGACGAGATTCCGCCGCCTGCTTTGTAACACGATTCTGCATTCTTTCGCGGATATAGTCAAAACGGCTGTCGCAGGTAACACGCTTAAAAAAATCATCCTGAGCTTCCATGTATTCAAAAAAGGAACGCACCAGTTTGTCCGTATCCTTAAGCTGGTCAAAGCCCGAAACAATGGCAGAGTATTCGCTGGAATGCTTAGCCTGAATCTCTGCAAGCACATCATCCACACAATTATAATGAAGATAAAAAGTATTGCGGTTGATTCTGGCCGCCTCGGTAATTGCCTTTACGGTAATTTTTTCATAAGGCATCTCGCAAACCATCTGCTTAAAAACACTCTGAATTGCTTCCTTTGTACGGATAATGCGCGGGTCTAGTTTTTCTTCTGACATTTTGCCTCCAGAAAAGCCTGTCTAATAGGCATTTTTGCAATATCTGTCGTTTAAACAACATTATACCATATCTTGCCCATAGATAATAGACACCTGTCGCTTATAATGTAGATGTAATTTGAAGGAGGATAACAGATGGACTACACCCCAGGCTATGTTTATGAACTTATGGAAAAAGGTGGACCGACAGATGTTCG
>JAEEWW010000131.1 GCA_016287815.1 Treponema sp.
GGTCACATTAAAAGAACAAGTGATTGTGTAAGAATCTTTGTAAATTATCTGAAAACACAGCCGGAGTATTCTGGGCTTTCTGAAAAATTCTGTAATGATATTATAAAAGCCGCTCCAATGCATGACCTCGGAAAAATTGCAGTTCCAGATGCAATTCTTCAAAAGCCTGGAAGATTTACAGATGAAGAATATGAAAAAATGAAAATGCATTCTGCAGAAGGTGCCCGGATTGTAGGCGAAGTTTTAAAAGAAGCAGATGATGAAGCTTTTAAAAAGCTGGCAATTAATGTTGCACACTATCATCACGAAAAATGGAACGGACAGGGCTATCCGGAAAATCTTGCTGGAGAAGAGATTCCTTTTGAGGCACGTGTAATGGCATTGGCTGATGTTTTTGATGCCCTTGTTAGTAAACGCTGTTATAAAGAAAGTTTTACATATGATAAAGCTTTTGAAATAATCAGCGAATCTGGAGGTAGCCATTTTGATCCTGAGCTTACAAAAAAGTTTATTCAGTGCCGCAGTAAACTTGAGGAATTGTATAAGGCGCTTTCATAAGTGTATCTAATTTTATGTTTCCAGCTCTTTCTTCCCAAAAAACATCTACCCCTTAGCTTTTTCCTGAATGGCAAAATCGCCGCGGCTTGTTACAATCTGATAACCAATGGATTCAATGCGCCTGTTTATACAAGTTCGGCAATAGGCACTTTCTTCTCCAGTGCAAACCTTCCCGTCATAAAGGGAATATTTTTTTCGTACCGTTACAGGTGAAAGATTCGGCATGATTACATTTGCTCCACTCAAGATTCCTTTTTCTCTGCCATCTGGCAAAAGAGTTCCAAGAGCTGTTGTTGCAGGAAGAAGAATCGGCGGATAAATCAGGCGGATGATTGAAAGCAGATAACAGGTGAGTTCAACGGAACCTGCGGCATAAGCTTTAAATGGAGTTTCCTTGTGAGGTATAAAAGGACCGATTCCGCACATTTCGGGTTTGAAAGTTTCAATAAACTTTAAATCCTGAGCAAGATTTTCTGTTGTCTGAAAAGGAGAGCCCACCATAAATCCAGCTCCTGTCGCAAAGCCTGCATCTCTTAAATCCTGAAGACACTGCATCCGCGCAGAAAAGCTCATTTCTTTTGGATGGAGTTTTTTGTAATGCTCTTCTGTTGCTGTTTCATGACGCAAAAGATAACGTTCCGCCCCAGCTTTAAAAAGTTGATGATAGCTTTCTTTACTCCGTTCACCAATTGAAAGAGTTATTGCACAATCAGGATGACGGGCTTTTATTTTTTGAACAATGCTGCACAGAACATCATCAGTAAAAAAAGGATCTTCGCCGCCTTGAAGAACAAAGGTTCTATAACCCAAAGACCAGCCTTCATCTGTACAGGCCAGGATTTCTTCTTCAGAAAGTCTATAGCGATCACAATTTGAGTTTCCAAAGCGGATGCCACAGTAGAAGCAATTATTTTTACAGTAGTTTGTAAACTCAATCAGCCCGCGTATAAAAACATCAGTTCCATAGATTTTCTTTCTGGCCGCAACTGCATTTTCCGCAAGGATTTTCTGAGCTTCGGCATCACGGTTTATAATAAGCTGCTCGTATTCTTCTTTTGAAAGGGAATGTTCTTCCGTGAGTTTTTTAATAAATGCTGATGTTTCGTTTTTCATTAGATTAAAATATACAGGTGTTGTTTGCATGTCAAGAAGTCAAGCTCAAGTCTTTTTGAGGATTTTCTTCCTTTACTGACAGTTTTCCTATAGACACTTTTCTTCTACTGAAATATTTTTCAAAATTATATATAATTTTTTATATAAATGCAGAATAGCAGAATTGAAATGCTAAAGCATTCCAATTCTGCTATTTCGCAATTCTAGGAAACGCTGCGCCACTGCTCGCGTTTCTTTAAACACAGGAGCAAAAAATGACCTTTATTTCATGGAATATAGATTCATTAAATGCAGCCCTAACTTCAACTTCGGATAGGGCACAGCTGTCTAAGACGGTGCTGAAAAAGCTGGGTGATTACAAGGCTGATATAATTGCAATTCAGGAAACAAAGCTGCCGGCGGAAGGACCAAGTCCAAAGCACCTGGAGCTGCTGGCGGAATATTTTCCAGGTTATAAGGTAGAATGGCTTTCTTCTATTCCGCCAGCCAAAAAAGGTTATGCAGGAACGATGATTTTGTACAAAGAAGGTTTGACTGCAAAACGAGAAGTGCCTCGCCTTGGAGCTCCCGATACAATGGATGATGAAGGTCGCCTGCTGGTTCTTGAGTTTGACAATTTTTATTTCGTCAATGTTTATACTCCAAACTCCGGCGACGAGCTTAAACGCCTTGCTCAACGCCAACAGTGGGATGCCCTTTATGCCGACTATCTGGCTGCCCTGGACACAAAGAAGCCTGTTATTGCCTGCGGCGACTTCAACGTTGCTCACAAAGAAATTGACCTTGCAAATCCGGCAAGCAACCATTTTTCTGCAGGCTTCACCGACGAAGAGCGCGAGGGTTTTACAAAGCTGCTTGCCCGCGGTTTTACCGACAGTTTCCGCCACATCCATGGCAACGTAAAAGATATTTATTCCTGGTGGGGTCAGAGAATCAAAACCAGCAAAATCAATAACTCGGGCTGGCGGATTGATTATTTCCTCGTAAGTGACCGCATCAAAGAAAAAATCACAAAATCAGAAATGATAGATTCGGGCCCGCGTCAGGATCACACTCCAATTTTACTAGAAATTGAGTTTTAAAAAAATCGTGATATAATTTAATATATGAAAAACATAGCTATACTGGTTTATGATTTAACAGTTGAATATAACATAGTTGTTGTGGAAGGCATTTTGAATTATCTGCGTACCAAGCCGGATGTTCATTCCATAATTTCTACAATAAATGCACCTCATAACGAAGAGTTTCAGTATGATTATCAATACTGGACTTCTCTGGAAGCTTTAAAATCAGACAGTATAGATGCCGTAATTGTTGTGACCAATTCTTTCTGCCACAACATCTCAATTCAAAATCTTTCCAAAGAGCTTGAAGGCCTTTTGCCAAAGCCTGTAATTTCGGTTTCCAATCCTCTTGACCTACCAACAAATCAATACACCTGCGTTTCCTGCGAACAGGCTTATGAACAGATAATTGAACACCTTATAAAAAAGCACAACAAAACAAAAATCGCCTTTATGTCAGCCGCCCTTACTCATTCTCCAGAATCCGAGGAGCGAGAAAGAGCCTTCCGCCTTGCTATGCAAAAATACAATTTACCAGTAAATGAAGATTTTATTTTTACCGGAGATTTTACTCCACGTTCTGCTTACGATGCAATTAAAGGTCGTTTTAAGGAAGGAGATAAGATTCCTTTTGATGCCCTGCTCTGTGCAAATGATTATATGGCAGCAGGAAGTGTGAGTGCTTTTTCTGAGCTTAAAGTTGCCATTCCAGAGGATGTTTGCATTGTCGGTTTTGATGATGCCGAAATTGCTTCTGTCTGCTCACCAACCCTTTCGACAATCAGCCAGAATGTTTCAATGACCGGTTACAAAGCTGCTGAGCTGGCCTATAATGCTTTGTCTGCTTCTGACGGATTAAGTAAAAAAGAAGTGATTCAATTAAAGCCTATGTTCAGACAGTCTTGCGGCTGCTTAAATAAAAATCAAAAACACGAATATATGGATTTAAATGGCCAGATTCTTGAATGTGAAACAACTGCAATGGCTGAGCTTGGTCTTTTTTCTAACGGCTTAAATGACATGGCAACACTTTATCACATACTTAACATGACCGATTCTGTTACAAGCATAAACAGATTTTTCCACACAGTTGTAACCAATCTGGATGTTGTTCATATCAGAATGCTTGCAATGTGTATTTATGATCAGCCCGTAAATCTAAGTCCGCATGATGATTTTGAAATGCCCGAAACTGCCCGCCTTCTTATGATGATTGATGAAGACCGTCAGATTGAAGAAAACTATTATTCAAGAGGTGGCCTTGAGTTTTCTCCAAAAAAAGAAATCCTTCCTGCTGGCATGGAGGATTTAGCAAGAGGTAACTATTATATTCTTCCAATCTTCCTGGAAAATATGAATTATGGCTATCTTATCTGTAAATTGCCATCCAATAAGTATTCTTTTTATGCAATCTTCTTAAAAGTTTTGGTAAATGCCTTTGTTCATTCTTATGTTTATACCAAAAAGGAAGAAGAACACGCTAACCTTGCCGAAAAAAATCAAACTCTTAATTTTCAATCCAAAACCGATGAGCTTACAAAGCTTTTTAACCGTCGTGGCTTTTATGAATATGGTCAGCTTTTACTTGATGCTGCAATTGCCGCTGGAAAGAAAGGCTCAATTTTCTTCTGTGATTTAGACGGCCTTAAAACCATAAATGACACCTGGGGTCACGAAATTG